>JAASTF010000093.1 GCA_021767525.1 Paracoccaceae bacterium | reverse complement strand
GAGCGTGGGCAGCCATCTTGCGCGCGCGGCATTTTGGGACTAGGCCAAGCGCGAAATTCACATGGAACCGGAGACTATTTCATGGCCAGACCCAAGATCGCCCTTATCGGTGCGGGCCAGATCGGTGGCACGCTTGCCCACCTCGCCGCAATGAAGGAACTGGGGGATGTCGTGCTGTTCGACATCGCCGAAGGCACCCCCGAAGGCAAGGCGCTGGACATCGCGGAATCGGGCCCCTCGGAAGGGTTCGACGCCAAGCTGAAGGGCACGCAGGACTATGCCGATATCGCCGGCGCCGATGTCTGCATCGTCACCGCCGGTGTGCCGCGCAAGCCGGGCATGAGCCGCGACGACCTGCTGGGCATCAACCTGAAGGTCATGAAATCGGTGGGCGAAGGCATCGCCGCCAACGCACCCGACGCCTTCGTGATCTGCATCACCAACCCGCTGGATGCGATGGTCTGGGCGCTGCGCGAGTTTTCGGGCCTGCCGCACAACAAGGTCTGCGGCATGGCCGGCGTGCTGGATTCGGCCCGCTTCCGCCACTTCCTGAGCCTGGAATTCGACGTGTCGATGAAGGACGTGACCGCCTTCGTTCTGGGCGGGCATGGCGACACGATGGTGCCGTCTGTGCGGTATTCGACCGTGGCCGGCGTGCCGCTGCCGGACCTGATCGAAATGGGCTGGACCACCAAGGAAAAGCTGGACGCCATTGTGCAGCGCACCCGTGACGGCGGCGCCGAGATCGTCGGCCTGCTGAAAACCGGCAGCGCCTTTTACGCGCCCGCGACCAGCGCCATCGAGATGGCCGAAGCCTATCTGAAAGACCAAAAGCGCGTTCTGCCCTGCGCCGCCTATTGCGATGGCGAGCTGGGCGTGAAGGGCATGTATGTGGGCGTGCCCACCGTGATCGGCGCCGGCGGGATCGAGAAGATCGTGAACATCAAGCTCAACAAGGAAGAGCAGGAAATGTTCGACAAGTCGGTCGAGGCCGTGAAGGGCCTGGTCGAGGCCTGCAAGGGCATCGACGAGACGCTGGCCTGATCGCCGGCCATTACCGATCAACAGGCAAAAGGCCGGGGACTCCCCCGGCCTTTTTCTTGGCCCGGATGCGCGGCATGCGATTGCATACAAGCGGTTGATTCTTGCGTCTTGCTGGCGTGCAATTTGTGATCACACACTGAAATCGTGTGATCACAAACTGTCGAAAATCGCGCGGAAATCCGCCTTGCCTCCATAAATCGTTTAAACAACCTGCAAGCTTGTGCCACTAAAGCTGTCAATCGTAAGCCAAAACGGGACAGCTTCATGAATATCCATGAATACCAGGCGAAGGCTCTTCTTCGCTCATACGGTGCCCCGGTTTCGGACGGTCGTGCCGTTCTGAAAGCCGAGGATGCCAAGAATGCCGCCGGTGAACTTGACGGCCCGCTGTGGGTGGTCAAGGCACAGATCCACGCGGGCGGCCGCGGCAAGGGCAAGTTCAAAGAGGCCGAAGCCGGCGAAAAGGGCGGTGTCCGCCTGGCCAAGTCGGTCGAGGAAGCCGCCGAAGAAGCCAAGAAAATGCTGGGCAAGACGCTGGTGACGCACCAGACCGGCCCGGCTGGCAAGCAGGTCAACCGCATCTACATCGAAGACGGCAGCGACATCGAGCGCGAGCTGTACCTGGCCCTTCTGGTCGATCGCGTGACCAGCCGCGTGTCGTTCGTCTGCTCGACCGAGGGCGGCATGGACATCGAAGAGGTCGCCGCCAGCACGCCCGAGAAAATCCTGTCGTTCAGCGTCGATCCCGCCACCGGGTATCAGCCGTTCCACGGCCGCCGCATCGCCTTTGCGCTGGGCCTGGAAGGCGCACAGGTCAAGCAGTGCGTCAAGCTGATGGGTATTCTGTATAACGCGTTCATCGAGCGCGACATGGAAATGCTGGAAATCAACCCGCTGATCGTGATGACGAATGGCGAGTTGAAGGTGCTGGACGCCAAGCTGGGGTTCGACGGCAACGCGCTTTATCGCCAGCCCGACATCGCCAACCTGCGCGACGAGACCGAGGAAGACCCCAAGGAGCTGCAGGCCAGCAAGTATGACCTGAACTACATCGCGCTGGACGGCGAAATCGGCTGCATGGTGAATGGCGCGGGCCTGGCGATGGCCACGATGGACATCATCAAGCTGTATGGCGCCGAGCCTGCCAACTTCCTCGATGTGGGCGGCGGTGCGACCAAGGAAAAGGTCACCGAGGCGTTCAAGATCATCACCAGCGACCCGAACGTGAAGGGCATCCTGGTCAACATCTTCGGCGGCATCATGCGCTGCGATGTGATCGCCGAGGGCGTCGTGGCTGCCGTGAAAGAGGTGGGTCTGCAGGTTCCGCTGGTCGTGCGCCTGGAAGGCACGAATGTCGAAAAGGGCAAGGAGATCATCAATACCTCCGGCCTCGACGTGATCGCGGCGGACGACCTGAAAGACGGCGCGCAGAAGATCGTGAAGGCTGTCAAAGGCTAAGACATGCGCGCTTTGTCCGTAAAATCGCTGGCCACCCTTTTCGCGGTTGCACTGCTTGCCGGGTGCATGGGGGGCGGTGGCCCTGCCGAAACGCCCCCGCCGGCGCAAAGCAGGGCGGTCGAACTGGCCCTTTACCGGGATCTGTGCATCGCATCCGCGCAAAGTGGCGATTTCAGCCGCTTGCCGGGCCGTCTGCAGGCGCTGGGTTATCGGCCCGGTGCAGGCGTTTCCCTTGGCGGATCGCTGCGCAATACCGTGCGGGTCTGGACGAAATCGGACAGCGACATCGCCGTTTTCACCGGCGCGTCGGACCGCAAACAGGATTTCTGCGCCGTGGTGTTCCCCGGCACCAACCCGGTGACCGGCATCAACGCCCCGATCGCGGAATCCCGCCTTTGGTATCTTACCACGCTCAGCGCGGTCGGGCGCGAACCGTCCGGCCTGATCGCCTCGGCGCCGATCCGCGTGACCGGCGCCAATGGCGCAGCCAGCACATTGTCATACGAACTCGCGGCGGACGGTCTGGCCGTCTACGCTGCAAATTACAACTAAGGAGCCAACGAAAATGGCCGTCCTCGTCGACGAAAACACCAAAGTCATCTGCCAGGGTTTCACCGGAAGCCAGGGCACATTCCACTCCGAACAGGCCATCGCCTACGGCACCAAGATGGTCGGCGGCGTGACGCCGGGCAAAGGCGGGCAGACCCACCTGGACCTGCCCGTGTTCAACAGCGTGCACGAAGCCAAGCACGAAACGCAGGCGAACGCCTCGGTGATCTACGTGCCGCCGCCCTTTGCGGCCGACTCGATCCTCGAGGCGATCGACGCCGAGATGGAGCTGATCGTCTGCATCACCGAAGGCATCCCCGTGCTGGACATGATGAAGGTCAAGCGCGCGCTGGAAGGGTCGAAATCGCTTTTGATCGGCCCGAACTGCCCGGGTGTCATCACGCCGGATGCCTGCAAGATCGGCATCATGCCGGGCCATATCCACAAACGCGGCAAGGTCGGCGTGGTCAGCCGTTCGGGCACGCTGACCTACGAGGCGGTCAAGCAGACCACCGACGTGGGCCTGGGCCAGTCGACCTGCGTGGGCATCGGTGGCGACCCCATCAAGGGGACCGAGCATCTGGACGTGCTGGAATGGTTCCTTGCCGATGACGAGACCGAGGCAATCATCATGATCGGTGAAATCGGCGGCTCGGCCGAAGAGGACGCCGCGCAGTTCCTGGCCGACGAAAAGAAAAAGGGCCGTTGGAAACCGACCGCGGGTTTCATCGCTGGCCGCACCGCCCCTCCGGGCCGTCGCATGGGCCATGCGGGCGCCATCGTCGCCGGCGGCAAGGGCGGTGCCGAGGACAAGATCGAAGCGATGAAATCCGCCGGGATCGTCGTCGCAGACAGCCCCGCCACGCTGGGCGAGGCGGTTCTGGACGCGATCAAGCAAGGCTAGACCGAAAGACCGGGCAGGGCGCGCGCCGTTGGATCGCAGCGCGCCCTGGCCCTGACAGGATCATGATGATGCACCGCTTTCTGCCCAGTCACGACCGGATGCCGCGCCACGGCGCGATGCGTCGCTTTCGCTGGCTGTTGGCGGCCTGCCTGCTGTTGGCGCTGCCTTTGGGCCAGGCTACGGCGCGGGCCGATGTGCCGTTGCGGCAGCTTGGGTTCCTGTCGGCCTGTTCCGGCGCTGCGGATATCGATCGCGCGGTGGATGCGCTGCGCGCCGATGGCTGGGCGCTGATCGAGCAGGCGGGCGCTGCCGTGATCGAGGATATCGCCTGGATCAACGCGGCGGTCTATTTCGCCGGCGACACCGGGGGCGAGACGCTGGACCACGTGATGCGCCTGCAACGCAAATCCGCCGCCAACCTGGTGCAGCGCGCCGACATTCCGAAAAGCAAGCACCGTTTCCTGGCCCGCGGTGGCGAGACGATGGTGATCTACTGGCGTGGCTTCGATCCGCGGCGCGAAGTGCTGGAATGCCGCGCCGCGCTTGATGCCGACACGATGTCGGATATCCGCGCGTCGCGTCCCGTGACCGGCGCGCTGGATGCCTATATCCCGCTTCTGCCGGTTTATGTCGATGGCGCGCGGGTTGAAATCACCCTGCTCAACACCGCCACCCTGGCCGAGCAATCGCCGCCCGACGCGATCATCCACACCTACGTAACGCTGCGAAAGGCCGAGTGATGGGCCAGGTGGCACATATCGCGCACGGCACATGCCAACTGGCGCGGGCCCGGATTGCGCCCTTGCGGGTCGCAGGGGCGCGTGCGGCGACCTATATCCTGCCAGATAACGCGCCAATCGAACACACCCAGGCCCGCCGGCACAGCGCCATCGCCCGTGCCACGCGCATCGATCAGATTTCCATCCCGCAGTCGGAGTAGATTGCTATGACTGACCAATCCCCCAACGACCAGTTCCACGCCTCCAGCTTCATGCAGGGGCATAACGCGGAATACCTGGAACAGATGTATGCGCGTTATGCCAACGACCCGGCCTCGGTCGATGCCAGCTGGGCCGAGTTCTTTCGCCAGCTGGGCGATGCCGATCTGGATGTGAAGAAAGAGGCCGCAGGCCCCAGCTGGGCGCGCGCCGACTGGCCGCCCAGCCCGGCCGACGACCTGACAGGCGCGCTGACGGGCGAATGGCCCGCCGCCGCGGCCGAGATCCAGGGCGCGGGTGACAAGATCAAGGCCAAGGCTGCCGAAAAGGGGGTCGAGGTGACCGATGACGCGGTCAAGCGCGCGGTCCTGGATTCGGTGCGCGCGCTGATGCTGATCCGCGCCTACCGTATTCGGGGCCACCTGGCCGCCGACCTCGATCCGCTGGGGATGCGCGACAACTCGAACCACCCCGAGCTTGATCCGAAATCCTACGGCTTTACCGAGGCCGACATGGATCGGCCGATTTTCCTGGACAACGTTCTGGGCCTGCAGATCGCGCCCATGCGCCAGATCGTCGAGATCGTGAAACGCACCTATTGCGGCACCTTCGCGCTGCAATACATGCACATCTCGGACCCCGAGCAAGCCGCCTGGCTGAAAGAGCGGATCGAAGGGTTCGACAAGGAAATCAAGTTCACCCGCGAGGGCCGCAAGGCGATCCTGAACAAGCTGGTCGAGGCCGAGGGCTTTGAAAAGTTCCTGCATGTCAAGTACATGGGCACCAAGCGGTTTGGCCTGGACGGTGGCGAGGCGCTGATCCCCGCGATGGAACAGATCATCAAGCGCGGCGGCAACCTGGGCCTGAAAGAGATCGTGATCGGGATGCCTCACCGCGGCCGCCTGTCGGTACTGGCCAACGTGATGGGCAAGCCGTATCGCGCCATTTTCAACGAATTCCAGGGCGGCAGCTTCAAACCCGAGGATGTGGACGGCTCGGGCGACGTGAAGTACCACCTGGGCGCCAGTTCCGACCGGGAGTTTGACGGCAACGAGGTGCACCTGTCGCTGACCGCGAACCCCAGCCACCTCGAGGCGGTGAACCCGGTCGTTCTGGGCAAGGTCCGCGCCAAGCAGGACCAGCTGAACGATACGGACCGCACGCAGGTGATGGCGGTTCTGCTGCATGGCGATGCGGCATTCGCGGGCCAGGGCGTCGTGGCCGAGGGCTTTGGCCTGTCGGGCCTGCGCGGGCACCGCACCGGCGGCACCATGCATATCGTCGTGAACAACCAGATCGGCTTTACCACGGCGCCGCATTTCAGCCGCTCGTCGCCCTATCCCACCGACATCGCGCTGATGGTCGAAGCGCCGATTTTCCACGTCAACGGCGACGACCCCGAGGCCGTGGTGCACGCCGCCAAGGTGGCCACCGAGTTCCGCCAGAAGTTCCACAAGGATGTGGTGATAGACATCTTCTGCTATCGCCGCTTCGGCCATAACGAAGGCGACGAGCCGATGTTCACCAACCCCTTGATGTACAAAAAGATCAAGGGCCACAAAACCACGCTGGCGCTTTATACCGAGCGATTGGTCAAGGACGGCCTGATCCCCGAGGGCGAGATCGAGGACATGAAGGCCGCGTTTCAAAGCCACCTGAACGAAGAGTTCGAGGCCGGCAAGGAATACAAGCCCAACAAGGCCGACTGGCTGGACGGCCGTTGGAGCCATCTGGACCGTCACACGCAGGGCAAGTACCAGCGCGGCAAGACCTCGATCAAACCCGAAACCATGAAAGAGATCGGGCGCGCGCTGACCACCGCGCCCGAAGGGTTCGCCGTGCACAAGACGGTGCAGCGCCTGTTGGACAGCCGCGCGCAGATGTTCGAAACCGGCGAAGGGTTCGATTGGGCCACGGGCGAGGCGCTGGCCTTTGGCAGCCTGCTGACCGAAGGCTACCCGGTGCGCCTGGCCGGTCAGGACAGCACGCGCGGCACCTTCAGCCAGCGGCACTCGGGCCTGATCAACCAGGAAACCGAAGAGCGTTATTACCCGCTGAACAACATCCGCAAGGGCCAGGCGCAGTACGAGGTCATCGACTCGATGCTGTCGGAATACGCGGTGCTGGGGTTTGAATACGGCTACAGCCTGGCCGAACCCAATGCCCTGACCCTGTGGGAGGCGCAGTTCGGCGATTTCGCCAACGGTGCGCAGATCATGTTCGACCAGTTCATCAGCTCGGGCGAATCCAAGTGGCTGCGCATGTCGGGCCTGGTGTGCCTGCTGCCGCATGGCTACGAGGGGCAGGGCCCCGAACATTCCAGCGCACGGCTGGAACGGTTCCTGCAGATGTGTGGCCAGGACAACTGGATCGTGGCCAACTGCACCACGCCGGCCAACTATTTCCACATCCTGCGCCGGCAGCTGCACCGCAGCTTCCGCAAGCCGCTGATCATGATGACGCCGAAATCGCTGTTGCGGCACAAGCTGGCGGTCAGCAAGGCCGACGAATTCACCACCGGCAGCAGCTTCCACCGGGTGCTGTGGGATGATGCGCAATACGGCAACTCCGATACCAAGCTGGTCGATGACGACAAGATCAAGCGCGTGGTGATGTGCTCGGGCAAGGTGTATTACGACCTGCTGGAAGAGCGTGACGCCCGTGGCATCGACGATGTGTATCTGCTGCGGATCGAACAGTTCTATCCGTTCCCGGCGCAATCGCTGGTGCGCGAGCTGGAACGCTTTAGCCAGGCCGAAATGGTCTGGTGCCAGGAAGAGCCCAAGAACCAGGGCGCCTGGACCTTTATCGAACCCAACATCGAATGGGTGCTGGGCCGGATCAAGGCCAAGCACACGCGGCCCGTCTACGTGGGTCGCGCGGCCAGCGCTTCGCCCGCAACGGGCCTGGCGCGCAGCCATAAAGAACAACAACAGGCGCTCGTCGACGAGGCGCTGACCATCGAAGGGAAATAACCCAATGACGACAGAAGTTCGTGTCCCCACGCTGGGTGAATCCGTGACCGAGGCAACGGTTGCGACCTGGTTCAAGCAGCCCGGCGACAGCGTGGCCGCCGATGAGATGCTGTGCGAGTTGGAAACCGACAAGGTGACGGTCGAGGTGCCCAGCCCCGCCGCCGGCACATTGGGCGAGATCGTCGCGGCCGAAGGCGAAACCGTGGGCGTCGATGCTCTGCTTGCCACCATCACCGAGGGCGAGGGCGCCGCGCCCGAACCCAAGAAAGACGCCCCCGCCAAGGCCGAGGCCAAGGACAGCGCGCCCAAGGGCGACAGCGGCGGCAGCGGTGCTGGCGAAGAGGTCAAGGTGATGGTGCCCTCGCTGGGTGAATCCGTCTCCGAGGCGACGGTCAGCACTTGGTTCAAGAAAGAGGGCGATACCGTCAGCCAGGATGAAATGCTGTGCGAGCTGGAAACCGACAAGGTGTCAGTCGAAGTGCCCGCGCCCGCCTCGGGCACGCTGACCAAGATCATCGCCGGTGAAGGCTCTACCGTCGATGCCAGCGCCCAGCTGGCCGTGATCACCAGCGGCGACGCGCCCGCCGCCAGCAGCAGCGATGCCGCGCCCGCCACCGAACAGGAAGGCGCACATGGCGAGGCTTACCAGGCCCCGCCCGCAGGCCAGGGCAGCCGCGATGTCGAAGACGCCCCCGCCGCCAAAAAGGCAATGGCCGAGGCCGGCATCAGCCGCGACCAGGTGCAGGGCTCGGGCCGCGATGGCCGCGTGATGAAGGAAGACGTGGCCAAGGCCGTCGCCGCCGCCAAGTCGGGCGGCCAGGCGTCGCAATCCCCGGCCCCCGCGCAGGCGCCCCGTGCCCCTGTCGCCGCCGAGGATGCCAGCCGCGAGGAACGGGTCAAGATGACCCGCCTGCGCCAGACCATCGCCCGCCGCCTGAAAGACGCGCAGAACACCGCCGCCATGCTGACCACCTATAACGAGGTCGACATGTCCGCGACGATGGAATTGCGCAAGGAATACAAGGACCTGTTCGAGAAAAAGCACGGCGTGCGCCTAGGCTTCATGTCGTTCTTCACCAAGGCGTGCTGCCACGCCCTGAAAGAGGTGCCCGAGGTCAACGCCGAAATCGACGGCACCGACATCGTCTACAAGAACTTCGTGCATATGGGCATCGCCACCGGCACGCCCACGGGCCTTGTGGTGCCGGTTATCCGCGACGCCGACAGCATGTCCTTTGCCGAAATCGAAAAGGCCATCGCCGAAAAGGGCAAGCGCGCCCGTGACGGCAAGCTGAGCATGGGCGAAATGCAGGGCGGCACCTTCACCATCTCGAACGGCGGTGTCTATGGCTCGCTGATGTCCTCGCCCATCCTGAACCCGCCGCAATCGGGGATTCTGGGCATGCACAAGATCCAGGACCGCCCCGTGGTGGTGAACGGTGAAATCGTGATCCGCCCGATGATGTACCTGGCGCTCAGCTATGACCACCGTATCGTCGACGGCAAGGGCGCGGTGACCTTCCTGGTGCGGGTCAAAGAGGCGCTGGAAGATCCCCGTCGCCTGCTGATGGACCTGTAAGCAAAGGGCGCATATGTCCCCGCGCGGCTGGCGCGGGGATTTGGCATTCGGATGATGCAGGATCGCTCGACCCAAGCCCGCGCCGGCGGGATCGCCGAAAAGGCGCTTATCATGCTGGGCCTCGTCGCGCTGGTGCGCGTCGGGGTCACGCTGGTGTTTGCGCCAAGCGGCGGTGCTGTGCAGGCTGCGCTTGCCACCGTGCTGCTGATGCTGGGCCCCGTGGTGCTGGCCTATGTCGCGTTGCAGCGCGGCTGGCCCTATGCGCGCCACGTGATCGCGGTTGTGTCGGGCGTTTTCGCGGTTCTGGGCACCAGCACCGCTCTGCGCGTGCTGCTGACCATCGGCAAGGCCCCCGTCCAGGTGATCGAGGCGGGCTATGCCGCGCTGTATACCGCCGAGGCGTTGTTGACCCTGGCGGCCTGGGTGTTGCTGATCGTGCTGTGCATCTCGATGATCGCCACCATCGTGCCCGGCGGGGGCAAGCGATGACCCCTCGCACGGCCCTGGCCGCCTGTATGCGCAACGAAGGTGTGTTCGTGCTGGAATGGCTGGCGCATCACGCCGGTTTCGGCTTTGACCGCATCATCGTGGTGACGAACGATTGCACCGACGGCTCTGAAGCGCTGCTGGACCGGGCGCAGCAGATGGGGATTTGCACCCATATCCGGCAGGACGTGCCGCCGGGCCAGGCGCCGCAGGATGCGGGCATGGATCACGTTCTGCGCCTCTGCCGCGATCAGGGCGTTGCCTATGTGCTGCATATCGACAGCGATGAATTCCTGCTGCTCGACAGCGGGTTGGACGATCTGCACGCGCGCACCGATGTCGCCGACGTGGTGCCGATCCCTTGGCGGATGTTCGGCGATAGCGGCGTAACCGACTGGCAGCCGGGCGACCTTGTGACCGAACGCAACACCCGCGCCGAACCCGCGCCCGAACCGGGCGTGACCAAGTTCAAATGCCT
>JAASTF010000092.1 GCA_021767525.1 Paracoccaceae bacterium | reverse complement strand
GTGGTGCGCGGATAGACATAGTCGGTGCCCAGAAGGGCGAATTTCTCGACGCCCAGTTCCTCAAGAAAGTAATCCGTCGCCGGGATCGCCTGCTGGTTCGGCGCGGCGCCGGTGTAAAAGACGTTTTTCGAGCTTTCCTCGCCCTCGTATTGCACCGGATAGAACAGCAGCCCGTTCAGTTCCTCGATCACCGGCAGCACCGATTTGCGGCTGACGCTGGTCCAGTTGCCGAAAATCACGTCGACATTGTGAACGGTCAGAAGCTCGCGCGCCTTTTCCGCGAAAAGCGGCCAGTCCGATGCCGGGTCGACCACCACCGCCTCAAGCTCGCAGCCCAGCAGCCCGCCCTTTTCGTTCTGTTGCTCGACCAGCATCAGCATGGTGTCTTTCAGCGTGGTTTCCGAAATCGCCATCGTGCCCGAAAGCGAGTGCAGAACACCCACCTTGATCGGGCATTGCACGTCCTGTGCCATCGCCGAGCCGGCGGCAAGCATCAAAGCGGCGGCAGCGGTTGTGGAAAGAAAGGTCTTCGGCATCGTCAGGTTCCTTCATGCGGTTGGCGCGGGCCCCTTGTCCGAACGACGTTCGGTGCCAATATGAAACCCACGCATAATTGCGGAGTGCGGTGATGTCTTGGTTTGACCGGCCAGCATCGCCGCACGACAAGCGCCCCCCTCAGGGCAAGCACGTATTTGATGGCACGAGGCGCGACGGCTTGGGGAATGCGCCGCGCGCAAACGACCGCTGGATTCAATCGCGGCGGTGCATTTTTAAGCAAACTGATCCAAGTTGCCTTTTTTGTGGGCGGCGGTCGGATGCGAAGGCGCGCTGCAATTTGCTGGCTTGCGCCAAAAGCCTTGTCTAGGGTGCCGAAAACGCCGCCGCGGCGCAGCTTGCAAGGGACAGAAAAGCCAATGCCACTGACGATGACCCGGGATGTCTTCATCACCTGCGCCGTGACCGGTTCGGGCGGCACCCAAGACCGCAGCCCGCATGTGCCGCGCTCGCCCCAGCAGATCGCGGCCAGCGCCATTGACGCCGCGCGCGCAGGCGCGGCGGTGGTGCATTGCCACGTGCGCGACCCAGAAACCGGCACCCCCGCGCGCCGGCTGGATCTGTATCGCGAAGTGACCGAGCGTATTCGCGCAGCGGATGTCGACGTGGTGCTGAACCTGACCGCTGGCATGGGCGGCGACATCGTCTTTGGCGGGGTCGAGTCGCCCTTTCCCGTCGATCCGGCCGGGACCGACATGATCGGCGCGACCGAGCGGATGGCCCATATCGTCGAATGCCTGCCCGAGATCTGCACGCTGGATTGCGGCACGATGAATTTCGCCGAGGCCGATTACGTGATGACCAACACGCCCGGCATGTTGCGCGCGATGGGCGGCATGATGACCCGGCTGGGTGTCAAACCCGAGATCGAGGCCTTCGACACCGGCCACCTGTGGTTTGCCAAGCAACTGGTGGACGAGGGCACGCTGGCGCGCCAGGCGCTGGTGCAGCTGTGCATGGGCGTGCCCTGGGGCGCGCCCAACGATCTGAACACGCTGATGGCGATGGTCAATAACGTGCCCGACGACTGGACATGGTCGGCTTTTTCGCTGGGCCGCGACCAGATGCCTTACGTGGCCGCCGCCGTGCTGGCCGGCGGCAATGTCCGCGTGGGGCTAGAGGATAACCTGTGGCTGGAAAAGGGCGTGCTTGCCACCAATGCGCAGCTGGTCGAGCGCGCGGTTACCATCATCGAAAACATGGGCGCCCGCGTGATCGGGCCCGCAGAGGTGCGCGCAAAGCTGGGCCTGACCAAGCGTGCCCCGGTGCCGGCATGAGCGCGCCGCGCAAGGCCGCCATCATCGGCGGCGGGGTAATCGGTGGCGGCTGGGCCGCGCGGTTTCTGCTGAACGGTTGGGACGTGGCGGTATTCGACCCCGACCCGCAGGCCGAGCGCAAACTGTCCGAGGTGCTGGCCAACGCCCGCCGCGCGTTGCCCGGCCTTTACGACAATGCATTGCCGCCCGAGGGACGGCTGAGCCTGCACGACGATCTGGGCGCGGTGCTGGACGGCGCGGCCTGGGTGCAGGAAAGCGTGCCCGAACGGCTGGACCTGAAGCATAAGGTGCATGGCCAGATCACCGCGATGGCCCCGGCCGCTGCGGTGATCGGCTCGTCCACCTCGGGGTTCAAGCCGTCCGAGTTGACGGCGCAGGGCGCGCGCGTGATCGTGGCGCACCCGTTCAACCCGGTCTACCTGCTGCCGCTGGTCGAGCTGGTGGGCGACGAAACCCACGTGACCCGCGCCGCCGACATCCTGCGCGACATCGGCATGTACCCGCTGCATATCCGGCGCGAGATCGACGCCCATATCGCCGACCGCCTGCTCGAGGCCGTGTGGCGCGAAAGCCTGTGGCTGGTCAAGGATGGCATCGCCACGACCCAAGAAATAGACGAGGCGATCCGCATGGGTTTCGGTCTGCGCTGGGCGCAGATGGGACTGTTCGAAACCTATCGTATCGCCGGGGGCGAGGCGGGCATGGCGCATTTCATGGCACAGTTTGGCCCCGCGCTGGAATGGCCCTGGACCAAGCTGATGGATGTGCCCGACTTCACGCCTGCGCTGGTCGATCTGATCGCCGGGCAATCGGATGCGCAATCGGGGCATATGTCGATCCGCGATCTGGAACGCCTGCGCGACGACAACCTGGTGGGCATGATGCGCGCGCTGAAACGCACGGGCAGCGGCGCGGGCGGCGTGATCTCGGCGCACGAGGCGCGGTTGCCCCAGCCCGTGCAGGCCGATCTGCCGGTCACCGTCATGCGCCAGGTTCCCCAAAGCTGGACCGATTACAACGGCCACATGAACGAAACGCATTACGTGGAAATCGGCTGCCAGGCCTCGGAACGGTTGTTGGAAATGGTGGGGGTCGACATGGCCTATATCGAGGCCGGGCAAAGCTATTTCACGGTTGAAAACAACGTCCGCTACCTGGCCGAGATGCGCGCGGGCGAAACGGTGCGCGTGACCACCCGCGTGATGGCCGCCGAGGGCAAGATGCTGCGGCTTAACCATGTGCTGACGCGGGCCGATGGTGTGACGGCGGCGACGATCGAAACGGTCCTGCTGCATGTCGACTTGGCCACCCGGCGCAGCGCCCCACCGCCCGACCACATCGCCTTGGCCTTGCGCGACATGGCCGCAGCGCATGTGGGTTCGGCCTGACCAGAGCGCCGAACACCGCCCGGACGGCCAGGGCGCATCCGCGTTTCCTTGGTGCGTTTTTGTTGTGGACAGGTATAGGGGCGCTCGCTACGGTGCGGTAACAACATAATAATTCATAGATCATTTTCACAGCCGTCATTTCCGGCGCGTACCGATCCCGAGGCAGAGAATTATACGCATGACCCTTTGCGGCATGTTTGGGGTATCGGCCGCGCATCGGTCGAAAAGGATTTTTTCAGGAGGGGTATTTCATGCCTGGCTACGTTCCGTATTTCTTTCGTTTCTTCAATTGGCGCGACGATGTCATCAATGGCACCAACCGGTCCGAGATATTCCTGACAGGGCGTGGCAATGATTTCGTCTTTGGCGGCGGTGGCAGCGACATCATCATTTCGGGCACCGGCAACGATACGGTCGATGGCGGCAATGGCGACGATCTGGTTCTGGCCGGCGCCGGCAATGATACCCTGATCCACACGCTCACCGGCAGCCAGGGATGGCTGCCCGATGTTTACGATGGCGGGCGTGGCTTCGATACGCTGCGGCTGAACCTGACGGCGGCGCAATGGGCCGATCCCGCCTTGCAGGCCGAGCTGGTGGCCTGGCTTGATGCGATCGAAGGCGCCAGCCCGCCGCGCGGTTTCGTCCGATTGGAAAGCCTGAACCTGCTGATCCGCGGCGTCGAGGCGCTGGAGCTTTTCGTCGACGGCGTGCTGGTCGACCCCCGCGATCCGGGCGGGCCCGGCAGTGTCACTGCCGTCGACGACAGCTTTGCGGTGGACGAGAACGGAACCCTTTTCGACAGCGTGGCCGGCAACGATACCGCGCCCGCCGGCGCGGTCTTTTCGCTGCTTAGCGGTGTGGGGCAGGGGCTGCTGGTGTTCGATGCGAACGGCGGCTTCAGCTTTGACACCGATGGCGCGTTCGACGACCTGGCGCTGGGCGAAACAGCCACGCAAAGCTTTACCTACGAAGTGTCCAGCGGCGGCGACACCGCGACGGCCACCGCGACGATCACCATCACCGGCAGCAACGATGCCCCGACCGTTTCGGCGGCGTTGACCGCCGCCACCGCCGAAGACGCCTCTGCGCTGACGCTTGACCTGTTGTCTGGCGCGTCGGACGTGGATAATGGCGCGATCCTGTCGGTCACCAACCTTGCGGGTCTGCCCGTTTGGGCGACGCTTTCGGGCACCGAGCTGCTGGTCGATCCAGGCCACCCCGACCTGCAGGGCCTTGCCCTGGGCGACGAGGTTACCGTCACCGTCACCTACGACATCACCGACGAGCATGGCGCGTCCGTGCCGCAAACCGCCACGCTGACCATTACGGGCACCAACGACGCACCCGTGGTTGCCGGCGCCGTCAGCGCCAGCGGGGCCGAGGATTCGGCGGTCGTTACCGTGAACCTGCTGGATGGCGCCTCGGACGTGGATTCCGGGGCCGTTCTGTCGGTCATCAATGTCGGCGGTTTGCCCGCCTGGGCGACCTTGTCGGGCGACAGCCTGACGATCGATCCTTCGGACCCTGCCTTGCAAAAGCTGAACGTGGGCCAGGATATGGTGGTGACCATAACCTACGACATCACGGACGAGCACGGCGCAACCGTGCCGCAGACGGCCACGCTGACCATCACCGGCACCAACGATGCGCCGACGGTTGCGGCGGCGCTAAGCGCCACGGCGGCCGAGGATGACGCGGCCTTTACCGTCGATCTGCTGGATGGCGCCAGCGACGTGGACACCGGCGCGGTTCTGTCGGTCATCAATGTCAGCGGTCTGCCCGCCTGGGCGACACTGTCGGGCAACAGCGTTACGGTCGATCCCGGCCATCCCGATCTTCAGGCACTGGCCGATGGCGATGTGCTGGTTGCGACCGTCACCTTCGACATCACCGACGAACACGGCGCGACCGTGCCGCAAACCCTGACTCTGACCATCACCGGCACCGATGACAGCATCACGGTCGCGGGCCCCCTGTCCGCCGCCGCGGACGAGGATGATCCCGGTTTTGTCCTGGACCTGCTGGATGGCGCAAGCAACGGGCTTGCACCGCTGTCGGTCGCCAACGTGACCGGGCTGCCTTCCTGGGCCACCCTGTCGGGCAACAGCGTGACCGTCGATCCGGGCCACCCGGATCTGCAATCGCTGGCCCTGGGCGACGACCTGGTGGTGACGATTGCCTATGATATCACCGACGGGCTGGGCGGCAGCGTGCCGCAAACCGCCACGCTGACCATCACCGGCACCAACGACACGCCCACGGTCGCGGCGGCACTGAGCGCCACGGCGGCCGAGGACGACGCGGCCTTTACCGTGGATCTGCTGTCGGGTGCGTCCGATGTGGACACCGGCGCGGTTCTGTCGGTCATCAATGTCAGCGGTTTGCCCGCTTGGGCGACACTGTCGGGCGACAGCCTGACGGTCGACCCCGGCCATCCGGACCTCCAGGGGCTGAACCTGGGCGACACGGCGACGGCGACGGTCACCTACGACATCACCGACGAGCACGGCGCGACCGTGCCGCAGACGGCGACGCTGACGATCACGGGCACCAATGACACGCCCACTGTCGCGGCGGCGCTAAGCGCCACGGCCGCCGAGGACAGCGCTGTTTTCACCCTCGACCTGCTGTCCGGCGCGTCGGATGTCGATCTGGGCGCCACCCTGTCGATCCAGGCTGTGCTGGGCCTGGGCGGTGGCATGAGCGTGTCGGGAACCACCCTGACCGTCGATCCCTCGGCCTCGACCTACCAAAGCCTTGCTGTCGGGGAAAGCCGCGATATAACAGTGACTTATGAGGTGGTCGACGAACACGGCGCCGCCGTGCCGCAAACCGCCGTCATCACCATCACCGGCACCAATGACGCGCCCACCGTGGCCGGGGCCCTGACCGCCGGCGTGACCGAGGATGCCGCCCCGACCACCGTCGATCTTTTGCTGACCGCCTCGGATATCGATACCGGCGCCGTGCTGTCGGTGCAGAATGTCACGGGGCTGGGTGACGGGATCACGCTCTCCGGCACCAGCGTCATCATCGATCCCGGGCATCCGGCCTATCAGGGCCTGAACCAGGGCGACACGCTGGACGTGGTGATCGGCTATGACATCGTCGATGAATACGGCGCGTCGGTTCCGCAGACCCTGACGGTGACGATTTTCGGCACCGATGGCACGATCATCGTAACCGGCCCGCTATCGGCCAGCGCGGCCGAAGATGACGCGGGCTATACCGTCGATCTGCTGACCGGCGCTTCGGAGAGCGATGGCGGCATGACCCTTTCGGTGGCCAATGTCACCGGTTTGCCGACATGGGCGACGCTCTCGGGCGACACGGTCACCGTCGATCCGGGCCATCCTGACCTGCAATCGCTGGCGCTGGGCCAGACCGTTTTGGTGACGATCAGCTATGACATTGTCGATGGCGGCGGCTCCAGCGTGCCGCAAACCCTGAGCCTGACGATCACCGGCACCAACGACACGCCCACGGTCGCGGCGGCGCTGAGCGCCACGGCGGCCGAGGATGACGCGGCCTTTACGCTCGATCTGCTGTCGGGCGCGTCCGACGTGGATTCCGGCGCGGTTCTGTCGGTCATAAATGCAAGCGGCCTGCCCAGCTGGGCCAGCCTGTCGGGCGACAGCCTGACGGTCGACCCGGGCCACCCGGATCTGCAGGGGCTGAACCTGGGCGACACGGCGACGGCGACCGTCACCTACGACATCACAGACGAGCACGGCGCGACCGTGCCGCAGACCGCCACGCTGACCATCACCGGCACCAACGACACGCCGACGGTTGCGGCAGCGCTGAGCGCCACGGCGGCCGAGGACGACGCGGCCTTTACGCTCGACCTGCTGGCCGGTGCGTCCGACGTGGACACCGGCGCGGTTCTGTCGGTCATCAACGTCGCGGGCCTGCCCGCATGGGCCAGCCTGTCGGGCGACAGCCTGACGGTCGACCCGGGCCACCTGGACCTTCAGGGGCTGAACCTGGGCGACACGGCGACGGCGACCGTCACCTACGACATCACCGACGAGCACGGCGCGACCGTGCCGCAGACGGCGACGCTGACGATCACCGGCACCAACGACACGCCAACGGTGGCGGCGGCGCTGAGCGCCACGGCGGCCGAGGACGACGCGGCCTTTACGCTCGACCTTTTGGCGGGCGCATCGGATGTGGATTCCGGCGCGGTTCTGTCGGTCATCAATCTCGACCCGTTGCCGGCAGGGGTAACGCTGTCGGGCGACAGCCTGACCGTCGACACCGCCGACCCGGTTTTCCAGGCACTGGACGATGGCGACAGCCTGGCCTTCACCCTGACCTACGGAATCACCGATGAACACGGCGCGACCGTGCCGCAATCGGTGACGATCACGGTGACCGGCGCGAACGATGCGCCGGTGGTGAGCGGCTCGGTCACTGGCGTAACGAACGAGGACGCCGCCCCGCTGACGGCCGACCTGCTGCAATTCGCCTCGGACGTGGATACGGGCGAGGTGCTGGTGATCCAGAACCTGGTGCAAACCGGCGGCCGTGCCGTGCCGTTCAGCGTGCTTGAAGGCGATATCACCATCGATCCGTCGGTGTTCCAGGACCTTGCCCTGGGCGAAAGCGAAACGGTTACCTTTACCTATGATGTCAGCGATGGCGACATATCGGTGCCGGCCCTCGCCACCTTCGTGATCGAGGGGCGCAACGACGCGCCCGAAGTCACGCAAGAGCTGGACGTACAGATTGCCACCGGCGGCACGGCCTTTAGCTATGCCTTGCCGGCGGGCTTGTTCACAGATGTGGATGCCAGCGATACGCTGACCCTTTCGGCAGACGCCGATGGCGGCCTGCCGTCCTGGCTGAGCTTTGACAGCGGCACGGGCACCTTCACCGGCACGCCGCCTGCCGGCGCGGGCCTGGTGTTCATCACTGTCACCGCCACCGATCCGCATGGCGCGACGGCGCAAAGCACCTTCTGGTTGGCGCATGGCGATGCGGTGATCACCGGCACCCCGGGCGAGGATTCGCTGGCCGGCACCAACGGTCTGGCCGAAGTTCTGATCGGACTGGAAAGCAACGACCTGATGGTGGGTGAGGACAGCTCGGACATCTATGTTATCCGCCCCGGCGACGGCATCGACGTGGTGCGCGATGACGGGTTCCAGGATACCGACCGCGTGCTTTTGGACGGGCTGGCCTTTGCCGATGCGACACTGCGGCGCGTCAGCGAAGGCAGCACCGACCTTGCGATCTGGGCCGGGGGCGAGCTGGTTGCGATCATCGAGAACACGCTGAACGGCGCCAATTCCAACCAGATCGAATTGCTGGCCTTCGGCGATGGCACCGTCCTGACCATGGACGAGGTGCGCGCGATCCTGACGGGCGCCGACAGCACATCCGGCAATGACCGTATCTTTGGCTTTGACGATCCCGACACGCTGGAAGGCGGCGCTGGCGACGATTTGCTGGTGGGCGAGGATGGCAGCGACACCTACATCTTCCGCGCGGGCGACGGGTGGGACGTGGTCGCGGATAGCGGGTTCCAGGACGCTGACTCGATGGTGTTCGAGGGCATCAATTCGACCGGTGTGAGCTTTTCCACCGATCCTGGCAACCGCGAGACGCTGATCATCGAATACGGCTCGGGCGACCGGGTCACCGTGCAGAACACGCTGTCCAACAGCAACGCGGACACCATCGAAAGCTTTGTTTTCACTGGTGATGGCGTTACGCTGACCCCGGCCGACATCCGCGCGATCCTGCTGACGCAAGACGCGACTTCGGGCGATGACAGCATCGTTGGCTGGAATTCGACCGCCGATACCATCACCAGCGGCGCCGGCAATGACCTGCTGCGTGGCGAGGATGGCAGCGACACCTACGTGTTCAACCCGGGCGATGGGCAGGACAGGGTGATCGACGACGGGTTCCAGGATAACGATGTGGTTGTGTTCACCGGCTACAGCCTGGCCGATGCCACGATCACGCGCCTTCCGGGCGAGGGCAATTCTGTGGTGATCCGCTTTGCCTCGGGCGACGAGGTAACGCTGGTCGATGCCTTCGACAGCAATAACGGCAACGGAATCGAACAGGTGATTTTCCAGGGCAGCGGCGTCGACGAGGTGCTGACCGGCCTGGATATCCGAAACCTGATCTACGCCCAGGAAAGCACCCCCGGAAACGATGTCATCGTGGGCATCGGCGGGTCCGACACGCTCGAAGGGGGGCTTGGCGACGATTTCCTGCAGGGCGCGGATGGCTCCGACACCTACCTGTTCACGGCAGGCGACGGGCGTGACCGGATCAGCGACGGAGGCTTTGGTGACACCGACGTTCTGGTTTTGTCGGGCTACAACTTTGCCGATGCCGCCTTTTACTGGCAGGCGAACGCGCCGGACAACCTGGTGATCGTGTTGCCGGGTGGCGACGAGATCACCATCATCGGGGCCACCAGCAACTCGGGCACGATCGAACAGTTGGTGTTCGACGACGGGATGGTCAATATCACCGTGGCCCTAAGCGCCGCGACAGGTGCCACTGCGCCCTGGGACATCTTCGGCGGGACGACTGGCGCCGACACGATCAGCGGCGATGGCGGCTGGGATATCCTGTCGGGCGACAACGGTAACGACGTGTTCGAAATCGACGTGGGCGATGGCCGCGTCGAGATCGACGAGAACGGGTCGGGCGACAATGACAGCGTGGTATTCACGGGCTATGCCTTGGCCGATGCCACATTCTCGCGCGTGGCCGGGGATGGTGACGACCTGATGATCACCTTCGCCGGTGGCGACGAGGTCTTGATCCGCAACGGTTTGCTGAACAGCTTTACCGACGCGATCGAGGGAGGTGTGACCTTTACCGACGCGACGCTGACGATGGCCGATATTCGTGCGCTTCTGGTGGCGGAACAACAAACCACCGGGGATGATGTCGTGACGGGCTTTGCCCTGGCGGACACGATCGACGGCGGGCTTGGCGACGACCTGCTGATCGGTGGCGATGGCGCCGACCGCTATAACTACACCGCGGGTGATGGCGCCGACCGCATCCACGATCAGGGTGGAGGCGACAACGACGTGCTGGTGATCACTGGCTACACCATCGCCGATCTGACGGTGCGTGCCGTGCAGGGGGCTGCCTCGACCGTGATCCTTGATTTCGGTGGAGGCGATGTGATCGAGATCGTCGATACCCTG
>JAASTF010000091.1 GCA_021767525.1 Paracoccaceae bacterium | reverse complement strand
CGCAGGATGGTGAGCGAGCTTTTGTAGATCGCAAGCGCGCGGTCATGCTGCCGCTTGGTGTCGACGGCGTGCAGCATCTCTTGCTCCAGCGTCACATCGTTGCCGTTCGGGTTGGTGGTGGCACCGCCGCGTTCGATCTGTTCCAGCGAAAATTGGCCTGCGCCGCTGCCGCCCAGGTGGCTGGCGCGCGTGGCCCGCAACCCGTCGGCCCGGGGGCCGACCATCTCGGCAAAGGGGCGCAGATCGCGCGCCTTGTATCCGGGCGTGTCGGCATGGGCCATGTTCTGGGCAATGGTGGCCTGCCGCGCGCCGGCATGGGTGGCCATGGCGTGCGACATGCGAAAAATCTGCAAATTGGCAAACATCCGGGCTTCTCCCTCGGTGAACTACACCGATGCTTAACCCCGATTCCTTTAGAAATTGTTTTCGAAAGATTTTTGGAGAGTGCGATGCCACAGACCAAGTTTGCCCCGCTTGTATCGAATGTCGAAACCCTGGCGCCGGTGCGCGATGTCGGCCGTGTGGTCGGCGTTGGCGGCGGGCTGGTGCAGGTGCAGGGGCTTGGCGCGCTGGCGCGGCTGGGTGACCGGCTGCGCCTGCTGCGCAAGGACGGGCCGCCGCTTGAGGGTGAGGTGCTGCAGCTGGGCACCGAGGCGTTGACCATGCTGCCCGAAGAGCCGTTGACCGGCGTCGCGCTGGGCAACCGGGTGATCCTTTCCGGTCCGTCGCGAATCGCGCCTTGCGATGAGTGGATCGGCCGGGTGATCGATCCGATGGGCCGCCCGCTGGACGGTCGCATGTTGCCCCGTGGCGAAACCGCGCGCGACCTTTACGCCGCACCGCCGCCCGCCGCGCAACGCCGCGGCCTGGGTCGGCGGCTGGAAACCGGGATGCGCGTTTTCAACACGCTTCTGCCGATCGTGCAGGGGCAGCGGCTTGGCCTGTTCGCGGGCTCGGGTGTCGGCAAGACGCGGCTTTTGGGGCACCTGGCGCAGAACATGCAGGCCGATGTCGTGGTGATCGCCCTGATCGGCGAACGCGGGCGTGAACTGGGCGATTTCGTCCGCAACGTGTTGGGCCCCGACGGCATGACCCGCGCGGTCGTGGTGGCGGCGACATCGGATCAGTCGCCCCTGTTGCGGCGGCGCTGCGCCTGGACGGCGATGAGCGTGGCCGAGCATTTTCGCGACCAAGGCCGGAACGTTTTGTTGCTGGCAGATTCGATCACCCGCTTTGCCGAGGCTCACCGCGAAATCGCCGTCGCCTCGGGCGAGGCCGCGGCCCTGCGCGGCTTTCCGGCGTCGACGGCCCACACCATCATGGCGCTGGCCGAACGCGCCGGGCCCGGCTGCGACGGCATGGGCGACATCACCGCCCTGTTCACCGTGCTGGTGGCCGGATCGGACATGGAAGAGCCGGTGGCCGACATTTTGCGTGGCGTTCTGGACGGTCACGTGGTCATGGACCGCAAGATCGCTGAAAGGGGCCGCTATCCCGCGGTCGATCTGCCGCGATCGGTGTCGCGCAGCTTGCCCGAGGCCGCGGACGAGGCCGAGAACACGGCGATATCCGAAGCGCGGCGGCTGCTGGGCGTTTATGACGAGAACGAGATGATGATCCGCGCGGGCCTATACGCGGCGGGGAGCGATCCGGTTCTTGACAGCGCGATCGCCGTCTGGCCCGAACTGGATGCATTCCTGGCCGAGGTCGAGCCGCAGGGCACCGCCGAAAGCTTTGCCAAGTTGCGGCTGATCCTGCGGCGGGCGAGTGTGGCCGCAGCGCGGGCCGGCGCGGGTTGACACCGCCCGCACCTATCGCAGGCGCGGAATCGTCTGTAACAGGCTAAGCGCGACCGACCCAGGACTGGTCGCCGTGAACTCGGCCACCTGGGCACGCAGAAGATAGCGCTGTACCACCGCGTCCAGCTTGTCGGGCTGGGTCAGATCCTCGACCGTTTCGATGCCCAGCTGATCGCGCGCCTTGTCGCGAAACACCTCGAGCTGTTGATCCAGGTCGATCTGCCCGAACGCCTTGGGCAGGCCCAGGGCAACCTCGAACACCTCGCGCAACGGCGCTGTGCCCATGATGCGAAACCACTTGGCGTTGTCGCTGCCGGTCCCCTTGGCGATCGTCGGCAATTCGCGTTCCGCGTTCAGCGCCAGGCGCATCGCGTTGTCCTGATCGCCCACTGCACGCTCGAATTGCTGCTGGCGATACAGGGTGACAATTTTCGGCCCGAAATCGCTGATCTTCGAGCTGGGCACCGGAAAATCGCCAAAGCCAAACGCCTTGGCAAGGTTCTTGTAGCGATCGTCGGCCAGCCGGTTCGACAGCGCGTCGGGGTCAAGCGTGCCATCCTCCAGCACCTTGCGTATGAAATAGCGGTTATCGATATCGTCCTGCAGGCCATAGGCGCCCAGGGCCACGCGCAGCAGCCGCCGGTCTGATACAAGTTGCTCGGCCGTGTCGATCTCTCCGATCTTCTCGAGAAAGTAATCGGTGTCGCGGGTGATCTGCGACCCGGCGTTGAAGCTGGCGGTTTGCGCGTCCATGGTGCGCTGCAGGAACCGCCAGCCGGCCAGCCCGCCGGTGGGTATGATCGGCTGAAAGCTCATCGAACCGCGGCCAGCAGGCGGTCTTCGCGCGGGATCAGCCGGCGCAGCGCCTTCAGGCAATGATAATAGCGATTGGCAATCAGCGCCTCGGTCGCCTGGGTCAGTTGGGCGCGGCTGTCGGCGTCGGTCAACACCTGGCTCAGTTCTTCGATGCGGCGCAACAATTGCTGCTGTGCCTCGTCCGGGTCCATATCGCCCGACAGCACCAGCTGCGTGGCATAGCACACGCGGCGCACCGGTGTGCTTGCCTCTTCGGGGTGGATCGCGTCGCGCAGACGCAGGATATTCGCATCGGGCGTCACGATCGACAGCCGCGCGCGCCGGTCGCCGTTTTCGATCACGGCACCGTTTACCAGAACCCGCTCTTTCGGGTTCAACTTCAGGACAAGTCCGCTCATGGCTCCATGCCTTCCTTGCGCAAGCCGCGCATGATGGCCGTGTTCACCTCGACCAGCGGGGCCACGGGGGCCTTCCCGCGCAAGACCTTGCGGCTGTGGGCTTCGGTGAATTCGGCGAGATAGAATAACCGCGCACGCAGATCGTCGGGCAGCGCGTTGTCGCGATCCGCGACCGACAACGCCAGTGTCGTCCAGAGGCGCCGGTTTTCGTGGATGGCCTCGGCCAAGGCGGCAAAGCCGGTCTTGCCCTTGCGGGCGGCGCCGGCCATGCGATGCGTGACGCGGGCGAAAACCTCGTACTCGGCGCCGCGGGGCGTGCGGATCGGTGTGGCGTTCGATTGATAGGCGCGCTGTGCCAGACGTTGTGGAGTCACGTCTTGTCCTTCCGGGTTGCGATGCGTGGGAAATCGGGGACCGGGGGCGCCGAGACGCCCCCGGTCGTGTCACCTTAGCGGAACAGCGACAGCAGGGTCTGCGGCGCCTGGTTGGCGATCGACAGAGCCTGAACGCCCAGCTGCTGCTGCACCTGAAGCGCCTGCAGGCGGGCCGAGGCCTCTTCCATGTCGGCATCGACCATCGCGCCGATGCCGGATTTCAGCGAGTCCGTCAGGTTGGTGATGAACTCGGCCTGGGTTTCGATCCGGCCTTCGACCGAACCGAAGGCCGCCGCCGCGCTGATCGCGGTGTCGATCAGGGTTTCCACCGTGCCCAGGGCCGCGGCCGCGCCGGTGTCGGTCGACACGTCGATCGACGACAGAGCGCCCAGACCGCCAGAGTTGGCGTTGGTGAACTGACCGCTGATGGTCACACCGTTCGCGGTGTCCTCGTTCGTGATCACCAGGCGGCCCGAGTTGGTCGTGTCGTAATCGACCGACACGTTCGCGCCCGAGGCTTCGATCGCGGCTTTCACGCCCACGGCGATGACATCCGCGGTCGAGGTCGCATCGATATCGGCCTGGGTGATCTGATAGGTCACCTGGGTGTCACCGATGCTCAGCGTCACCGAATCGCCTGCCGTGTAACCGGGGTCGTCGAACTCGATCTGGCCGCTATCGTCGGTGCCGGCATTGGCATCCAGCGAAAAGCCGAACGTGTCCTGACCGTCGGCTGCAACGCCGTCGGTGTTGGTGGCGTCAAAGCCCGCGATGGCAGTATAGCCGCCAACCGACAGGTTCTGGCCGGTCACGGTGATCGTCGACGGCGTCACGGTCGAACCGCTGCGGTCCAGCGAGGCCAGCACCTCGGCCGAGGCGGTGGTGCCGTCGACCAGGTTCAGACCGTTGAACTGGGCTGCACCCACGACAGCGCCGATCTGTTCTTTCAGCGCGGTCACGTCGGCGTTGATCTTGGCGCGGTCGACGTTGTCTTCTTGCGCGGCCACGATCTTGGCCTTCATCTGGTTCAGCAGGTCCGTGGTGGTTTCTGCGGCTTCGCGCGCCACGGCCACGGTGGCCTCGCCCAGCGACAGGCTGTCCGAGATGGCCTTGAGGCCCTTCACATCCGATTCCATCACTTTCGAGATGGCCCAGACAGCGGCGTTGTCCTTTGCCGAGGCCACGGATTTACCGGTGGAGATCTCGGACTGGACCGATGCCATGTTCTTGTTGATCGAACGCATCGTCTGCAGCGCGACCATTGCGCTGTTGTTGGTCAGAATGCTCGACATGAGTTGTTCCTTCAGTCAAAGAGGCGATTTTCGCCCGGTTGGTTGCCCGCGGCGCATCGTGCGCGCGGATCTACCGTCTTCTGACGTTTGCGACCGCGATCTTGCCGCAGCCGCGCCACCCGAAAGGTGCGTCGCCAACCTGCCGCCGAAAGCCCTAAGAGAACCCTAATCGCCCTTCGGATAAACCAGCGTATTTGACTGAATATGTTGCACAATTCGACAGGTTCAGGCGCGGCGCTCGATCCGGGGGCGGGCCAGGCCCTCGATGCTTTGGCGTTTGCCGCTGCGATCATAGGTGTTCAGCGTGCCGCGCACCTCGCGCAGGGCCTCCAGCCGATTGGCCACCGCGCGAATTCCGTCAAGCGCGCTGTTCAGCAACTCCTGGTTGCGCGCGGCCTTGGTCTGCAGGCTGTCCAGCCCGTCGGGCGACGCATCTGACAGGGTGCCGAGCAGGTGCTCTTTTTCATCGATCAATCGCGACAGGGTGTCGAAATCGCCCGCCAAAAGAGCGGCGCGTTCGCGGTCAAGCAGGTCGTCGAACGCATCGCAGGCGATCTGTTTCGGGTCAGTCATTCGCTCTCTCCTTCAAAGAGTTGAAAATTGCTTCGGCCAGGCCGATTCCGCCGCGTTCGGCCATCGCACGGGCCTGTTCGCGCACCAGGAACGAGGCGAATTGATCCTCGCCGACGCCGCCCCCGAATGCGTCAGGGGTTTTCCCAAGCCCTGCGGTTTTCAGCATTTCGGCCAGGAAACTGGCTTCAAGCTCGACCGCGACGGTGCGCAGTTTCGCGTCATTGCTGGGCAGGGCAGGGCCGGAAATCGGGGAAAGGTCGGTCATCACGGGCTTCTTTCAATTCGACGGATTTTCCCAACCATGCCCTTGCGACAGTAAAGAAGCGGTAACCAACGGCCTGCATAGTCGCCCCGTCGATCCAGAACGGAGCCGCCATGACAGCCTTGATAACCATCGCCGGGCCCACACCCGCCCAGACGCCCGCCATGCCTGTGCAACGGGGGCCGGGGGGCGATGCGCCCGATTTTGCCGATGAATTCGCGGCCCAGACCATGCCGACGCCCAAGCCCGCGTCGGAGGAGGTCAGCCTGGACATCCCGGATGCGCCGGAAGACGCGCCGCCGGAAGGGCACGATCAGGACATGGGCCTCGTTCATGATCTGGCGCAGGTGGGCGCGAAACGGGATAATCCCGTGCCCGCTTCGCAGGTGGCCGGCGGTGTCGAGGGGGTAAAACCCGCCCCGGTGGCGCCCGCTGCCCTGGCCGCCAAAGACCCGGCGCTGCCGCACCCACACGCTGAACCCGAACAGATGCGCGCCTTGACCAGCCAGCAGCAGGGCCAAACGCCCGCCGAGCACGCCGCAGCCCAGGGCGCTGCCGATGGGCCCTTTGAGCACGGCCGCGTCCAGCGCGCCGGCGATGGGCCCTTTGAGCACGCCCGCGTCCAGCGCGCCGGCGATGGGCCCGTGCAGGCGGCCCGGCCAACGGTCGCGTCATATGCCGTGCAGGTGCTGGCCGCCCGCGCCGATCAGGCCGGGTCGCGCGCGATATCCGCCGCGCCCGTTTTGCAGGCCGCCGCCGACGACCCGGCCCCGATACCGCCCCAGGCGACGCCGCCAGTGCCGCAACCGGCCTCAGGCTATGCGCCATCACCGCAGCCGCACATGCCAACGCCCCTGGTCGGCCACGCCCCCAACCTACCGAAACCGCAAGACATGCCCGTGCCAACCCACCATGATCGGGCGGCGCCGACCGAGGGGCGTTCCGCCATCCCCGATGGGGTGCCTTTGGCCAAAACCATTGCGCAGCCCATCGCGCCGGCGCCACCCAGCGCGCGGGCCACGCCGGCGCCACCCAGCGCGCGGGCCACGCCGGCGACACCGGCCGCTCCGTCGCATGGGGCCTTTCCCCCCGCCCCGATCGAAACCCCAGCCCATCCCGCACCCGGCATGGGCCGGCCGGCCGATGCGCGTGCCGCCGATGCGTCAGCCGCGCCACACCCCCGAACCGCGCCGGCACCGCAAAACGCCGTGGCGCCAGGCGTTGCCGCGATGGCCGAAGCTTTGCCGCCATCTTCAGACGCAGGCGAGGCGGGGGGCCTGTCCGCCGCCATGTTCACACCCGAACCGGCCACCGATCGCCTTCCGCATCTGCCCGCGCAGGCCGATATGGGGCCGCGCGCGCAAGCGGCCGCCACCGCACAGGCCGTGGCGCGCCAGATGGCCGAGGCGGTGCCACTGGCAACCGATGGCGCGCTGGAAATCACGCTCAATCCCGAGGAGCTGGGCCGCCTGCGGCTGTCGCTGTCGACGGCAGATGGCGCGCCGGTTCTGCACGTCACGGCCGAGCGTGCCGATACGCTCGACCTGGTGCGCCGCCATGTCGAGCTGCTGGCACGTGAATTTGCGGCGCATGGCTTTGCCGGGCTGAATGTCGCCCTTGGCCAGGACAGGCAGCCCGCCGCCCAGGACCGGGCGCAGCCGGGTGGCGACGCGGCCACCAAAGACCCCGCCCAGCCCGAGCCGCCCGTTGCCGCGGCATCGGCATCGCCCGCCGCCCATCCCCTGCGCGGCGAGTCGCTGGATATCAGACTTTAAGGAGTGACCATGACCGATCTTGCCCCCATCCAACCCGCGTTTCCAGGCCCGTCGGTGCAACCCGGCGGCGCGCAGGCGCGCACCACGCTCAGCTCGGATTTCGAGACGTTTCTCAAGATGCTGACGGTTCAGATGCAGAACCAGGACCCGTTGAACCCGGTCGAATCGTCGGAATACGCGGTGCAACTGGCGACCTTTTCCTCGGTCGAACAGCAGGTTTTGACGAACGACTTGCTGACCCAGCTAATCGGGCAATCGGGCGCCGGCCTTTCGGATGTGGCGGGCCTGGTGGGCATGGATGTGCGCGTGGCCGGTCCGGCGGCCTATGACGGATCGCCGGTCGCTGTCTGGGCCGAGCCCGCGCTGGGCGCCGACCAGGCCTTTCTGGTGACACGCGACAGCGCGGGGAACGAGGTATCGCGCCAGCAAATCACCGGCGAAGGCGGGCGGATAAGCTGGGATGGGGCCTTGGCCGATGGCGGCACCGCCCTGCATGGCACATATTCGTTCGAGGTGGAAAGCCAGCTGTCCGATGGCAGCGTGTTCGACGTGCAGCCGGCCGAAACCTATACCCGCGTGGTCGAGGTGCAAAGCACCTCGCGCGGGCTTCAGCTGGTAACGCAATCGGGCGACGTGTTGCCCGCCAGCGCGGTAACAGGGTTGCGCCGGGGTTGATCCGGGCCTTGTGCCGGCGCGGTTCGGGCCCTAGCGTGCGACGCGCCTTGAACAGCTCGGAACCGCCAGACAGACATGCCCCCAACCCCACAGCACGGCGCCCCCCGGATCGCGCGCGATCCGGCGATCCTGAAATGGGTGCCGCCAGGCGCGCGGTGGGGTCGTTTGCATGGTGGGCGCACCAACCGGACCTGGCGGGTCGAGGGTGGCACGACCGCCCTGGTCGTCAAGCTTTACGCCCGCGCGGGCGACACACCGCTGTTCCCGAACGATCCCGGCGCCGAATTCGCTGCGTTGCGCCATCTTGAGGGGCAGGGCCTGGCGCCGCAGCCGCTGGCCCTCGCGCAGACCGTTGATGGACCCTGCCTGATATACCGCCATGTGGCCGGGCAACAGGGGCGGGTGGCGCCCGTGGCGATGGGCAAGGCGCTGCGCCGGCTGCACGGTATCGCCCCGCCGCACGGGTTGCGCCCGTTGCCAGGCGGCAGCGCGGCAATCATGGCGCAGGCCCGCCGCATCCTGGCCGATTGTGCAAAGGGCACCCATTTGCAGGCGCTATGCCCCGACCTGCCCGATATCCCTGCGGCAAGCCGCCCGGTTTTTCTGCATGGCGATCCTGTGCCCGCCAACGCGCTGGACACGGCAGATGGGCCCTGTCTGATCGACTGGCAATGCCCTGCCATCGGTGACCCGGCCGAGGATCTGGCGATCTGCCTGTCTCCGGCGATGGGGTGTCTCTATGGCGACGGGCCGCTGCCCGATCAGTCGGCGTTCGCCTTGCTGACGGGCTATGGCGATGCGGGTGTCGTCGCGCGCTACCGCGCCTTGGCGCCGCTGTTTCACTGGCGGATGGCCGTGTATTGCCAGTGGCGGGCCGAACAGGATGCGCCGAATGCCGGGTTGCATCTAAAGGCCCAGGATTTGGAACTGGCGGCGTTGCGGGCGGCGGTGCCCTAGCCCGCCAGGTGCAGCCCCAACGCCATCGCCGCAGCACCGCCCAGCGCGCCCACTCCGACGCCCAGCCAGATCAGCCAGCCGCCGCGCTGCGCTGGCGGCTCTTGCGGGGTGGCCTGCCGGATCAACGCGGCCTCGACCAGGCCGGGCAGGCGCGGTCCGAACCGCGCCAGCACCATCGCCGTCTTGCCGAGGTCGCGGGTCAGGGCGATGGGGCCGATGGATTGCCGGATGTAGTTTTCCACCACCGGCTGCGCCACTTTCCAGATGTTGATCTGCGGGTTCAGCGAGCGCGCGACACCCTCGACCACCACCATCGTGCGTTGCAGCAGGATCAGCTCGGTCCGGGTTTCCATGCCAAAGCGCTCGGTCACCTCGAACAGGTAATTCAGCAACCGGCCCATCGACACCTTGGTGGCATCCAGGCCGAAAATCGGCTCACCCACGGCGCGAAGGGCGCGGGCAAACTCGTCCACGTCGCGGTCGGCGGGCACGTAACCGGCCTCGAAATGCACCTCGGCCACGCGCTTGTAATCCTTGCGGATAAAGCCATAGAGTATCTCGGCGTAGACCCGGCGGGTGTATTCGTCGATATGCCCCATGATCCCGAAATCATAGGCGATGATGTCGCCATCGGGGGCGACCTTCAGGTTGCCCTGGTGCATGTCGGCATGGAAAAACCCGTCGCGCAACGCGTGGTTCAGGAACAGTTGCAGCACCCGTTCGCCCAGTGCGGCCCGGTCGTGACCGGCGGCGTCGATCGCCGCGTTATCGCCCAGAGGCACGCCCTCGGCCCAGCCCAGCGTCATCACACGGCGGCCGGAAAAGCGCCATTTCACCTCGGGCAGCTGGAACCCCTCGTCATTGGCGGTGTTCGCCGCGAACTCGCTGGCCGAGGACGCCTCGAGCCGCAGGTCCAGCTCGCCCATGACCACGCCCTCGAAATGGGCGATCACGTCATTGGGCCGCAGGCGCCGGGCAAAGGGGGCCAGCAGCTCGATGATGTCGGCGGCCAGGTAAAAGGCGTCGATATCCTTGCGAAACGCGCGTTCGATCCCGGGGCGCAGCACCTTGACCGCGACCGCCTCGCCGGTGTCGCGCAGGCGCGCCTTGTGCACCTGCGCGATCGAGGCCGCGGCCACCGGTTCGCTGATCTCCATGAACACGTCGTCGGCGGGCTCGCCCAGCTCGGATTCGATGCTTTTGCGGGCCTCGGCCAGCGAAAAGGGCGGCAGCTTGTCCTGCAGCACGCGCAACTGGTTGGCCAGCTCGTCGCCCACCACGTCGGGCCGCGTCGAAAGAACCTGGCCGAACTTGATATAGGCCGGGCCCAGCGCGGTCAGCGCGCGGGTGGCGGGCGGCATCGACGGATCGCCCTTGTAGCCCAGCCAGCGAAACGGCCAGACGATGCCACGCAGCACGATGCGCACGCTGCGCGGCGCGTTGAAGGCATCCAGAACCACGCGCATCGCGTCGGTGCGTTCCAGCGTGGCGCCGGTGCGGATCAGCCGCCAGATATTATGGGGGCCGCGCATCTTAAATCTTCCAGCCGGAATGCAGGCAGGCGATGCCCATCGT
>JAASTF010000090.1 GCA_021767525.1 Paracoccaceae bacterium | reverse complement strand
TCGCCCTGGGCCACGGGCCTGACCCGGATTGGATAAAAAAAAGGCCGAGCACTAAGCTCGGCCAAAGTCCAACAGGGAGGTATGAAGATGATGAGAAACTGGTCGTCATCACCGTCATGTGCCGAATTAGGCATCTGTTTATGAACAATCAAGGAAATTTACGCCGCACGCGCAGCATGGCCGCTATGCGTCTGGCGCATGACTTGCTTAACCTGTTAGCTAACTAACTGATCTTTTTGCTGTTTGCGGTAGCTGATAATCTCGTCCTGGACGAAATCCCGGAAGGCGCTGATGCGCTTGGAATGTCGCAATTCCTCGGGATAGGCAAGAAATACCGGCACCTCGACCGATTCTACCTCGGGTAGAACGCGGACGAGATTCGGGAAGTCTTGCGTCAGGTAATCGGGCAAGACGCCGATGCCCAGGTCGGCCAGAACCGCCTGAAGAACGCCGAAATAGTTGTTCACGGTCAGCGTGGAATGCAGATCGTGGCTCATCAATTCGGCCACCAGCGTGGCGCCGGCGCCGACCTGGGCTGAAGACGGGTTCTGGCAGATCAGGCGGTGATCGACGATATCCTCGATCTGGTCGGGCAGGCCGCTTTTTTCGATATAGCCGGGCGAGGCGTAAAGCCGCATGCGCACACCCATCAGGCGCTTGCGGATCAGGTCGGCCTGGCTGGGCTCTTTCATGCGGATGGCGACATCGGCCTCGCGCATGGGCAGGTCCAGAACGCGCTCTTCCAGCATCAGGTCGATTTTCAGATCGGGGTATTTTTCGTAAAGCGCGGGCAGGCGCGGGGCCAGCCACAGGCTGCCAAAGCCGGTTGTGGTGGTGACGCGCAGTTCTCCGAATACCTCGTCCTCGCTGTCGCGAATGCGGGCCGAGGCGGTATCAAGCCGCTTGGCCATCGCCGTCGTGGCGTCGAACAAAAGCTCGCCCTGTTCGGTGAGAATCAGCCCGCGTGCATGGCGGTGGAACAGGGTGGTGTTCAGGCTTTCTTCGAGCGCGCGGACCTGGCGGCTGACGGCCGATTGCGACAAATGCAGGGCTTCGCCGGCATGTGTCAGGCTGCCCGCGTCCGCCACGGCGTGAAAAATTCTTAGCTTGTCCCAGTCCATACGCACAACTTCCGACTCACTTGTTACTGATAAATGAAATATCCCTAAACGCGACAGCGTGCACCGGGGTGACGTTAGGTGAATTTCGCGGAATTGGCGGTTAGGTCACTAAATTTGACCTAAAAATGCGCGCGATTTGGGCTATAGTTGACGTAACGCGCAACGGGAGGATGCCATGACAAAACCAGAGATCTCGCTGAACGATCGGTTCGATATCGAAAAGTCTCCGGTATTGCTGAACGGGACGCAGGCGCTGGTTCGGCTGATGCTGATGCAAAAGGCGCGCGACAAGGCCGCCGGGCTGAACACCGCGGGCTTTGTCACCGGCTATCGCGGCTCGCCGCTGGGTGCGGTCGACATGCAGATGAACCGTGCGGCCAAGTTCTTGGCCGCGGCTGATGTGAAGTTCCAGGAAGGTCTGAACGAAGACCTGGCCGCCACCGCGCTGTGGGGCAGCCAGCAGGCCGAGCTGCGCGGCGAGGGCAAGTTCGACGGCGTGTTCGGCCTGTGGTATGGCAAGGGGCCCGGCGTGGACCGCACCGGCGATGTGTTCCGCCACGCCAACATGGCCGGCACCAGCCCCAATGGTGGCGTGCTGGTGGCGATGGGCGATGACCACACAGGCGAAAGCAGCACGGTCTTGCACCAGTCGGAATGGGCGCTCATGGATGCCTATATTCCGGTGGTCAGCCCCGCTGGCGTGCAGGAAATTCTGGATTATGGCATCTATGGCTACGAACTCAGCCGCTTTGCGGGGGTTTGGGTCGGCCTGAAAACCATGAAAGACACGGTCGAGGCGACAGCCGTTGTCGATGGCCGCCCTGATCGGATGCAGCTGGTGCGCCCCGAATTCGAGATGCCCGAGGGTGGATTGAACATCCGCCTGGTCGATGACCGCATCGCGCAAGAGGCGCGTCTGATCGACTACAAGCGCCAGGCGGCCGAGGCTTTCGCCCGCGCCAACGGCATCGACAAGCGCGTTTGGGGCAAGCCTGGCGCCAAGATTGGCCTTGTCAGCCACGGCAAAAGCTGGCTTGACATGGTGCACGCCCTAAGCCTGCTGAACATCGACGCCGACGAGGCCGAGCGGCTGGGCATCACGACCTACAAGGTCGGGCAGGTCTGGCCGCTGGACATGAAAGGCTTTCACGACTGGGCCGAGGGTCTGGACCTGATCATCGTGGTCGAGGAAAAGCGCAAGCTGCTGGAAGTGCAGATCAAAGAGGCGATTTTCGACGACCGCCGCGGCCGCCGCGTCTATGGCTGGCACAAGGAAAACAACGGCCCCGAGCTGTTCCCGGCGCGCTATGCGCTGGACCCGGTGATGATCGCCGAGCAGCTGGGCAACATCCTGATCGAGGAAGGGCGCGACACCGACGGCATCAAGGCCGGGATGGCCACGCTGGACGAGGTGCGCCGCAACGACAACGCCGAGGATATCGCGGCGCGTCTGCCCTATTTCTGCTCGGGCTGCCCGCATAACAGCTCGACCAAGGTGCCCGAGGGCAGCCGCGCTTTCGCGGGCATCGGGTGTCACTTCATGGTGCAGTGGATGGATCGCGACACGCTGGGCTATACCCATATGGGCGGCGAGGGCGCGAACTGGATCGGCGAGGCGCCGTTTTCCACGCGCGACCACGTGTTCCAGAACTTGGGCGACGGCACGTACAACCATTCGGGCATCATGGCGATCCGGGCGGCTTTGGCTTCGGGTGTGAATATCACTTACAAGATCCTGTATAATGATGCGGTCGCCATGACTGGCGGTCAGGGCAACGAGGGAAGCTTGGATGCCTATCGCATCGTGAACGAAATGCGCGCGATGGGGGTCAAGAACGTCTTTGTCGTCTATGACGAGAAGGAAGAGGTCGATCTGAACCGCTTTCCGAAAGATGTGGAAACATTCGAGCGCGCGGATTTGCAGACCGTTCAGGAGCGCTGCACCAAGCTGGAGGGCGTGTCGGTCATCGTCTATATCCAGACCTGCGCCGCCGAAAAACGCCGCCGCCGCAAGCGTGGCAAGTTCCCCGACCCGGATCGCCGCGTGTTTATCAACAGCGATGTCTGCGAGGGCTGCGGCGATTGCGGGGTGCAGTCGAATTGCGTGTCGATCGTGCCCAAGGAAACCGAATTGGGCCGCAAGCGCGCCATCGATCAATCCAGCTGCAACAAGGATTTCTCTTGTCTCAAGGGGTTTTGCCCCTCGTTCCTCACGCTTGAGGGGGCGACTGTGAAAAAGGCGGCGACGACCGAATTGACGCTGCCCGACATGCCCTTGCCCAGCTTGCCGGCGATTGACGGCACCTGGAACGTGGTGATCACCGGCGTGGGCGGCACCGGCGTCGTGACCATCGGTGCCGTGCTGGCGCAGGCGGCGCAGATCGATGGCAAGGGTGCGGGCATGATGGAGATGGCCGGTCTGGCGCAAAAGGGCGGCGCGGTGCATATCCATTGCCGCATCGCGAACGCGCCCGATGACATCACCGCCGTGCGCGTCGCCACCGGCGAGGCCGACGCCCTGATCGGCGGCGATCTGGTGGTCAGCGCGGGCGCGGCAACGCTGGGCCTGACGAAACAGGGCCGCACGGGCGCGGTCGTGAACAGCCACGAGATCATCACCGGCGATTTCACCCGCGACACCGAATTCGCCCTGCCCAGCAACCGGCTGTCGCTGGCATTGCAGGCGCGGTTGCGCGACAAGGCCGTGCTGTTCGACGCGTCGGACCTGGCCAAGATCACGTTGGGCGACTCGATCTTTTCCAACATGATGATCTTTGGCGCGGCCTGGCAGCGTGGGCTGGTGCCCGTGACTTACGAGGCGATCAAGCACGCGATCGAGCTGAACGGCGCGGCGGTGGAGCGCAACCTGCGTGCCTTTGAAATCGGGCGTTGGGCGGTGCTGTATCCGGCCGAGGCCGAAAAGCTGCTGACGCCCACGGTGGTGGAAAAGCCCAAGTCGCTGGACGAAAAGATCGCGTTCCGTGCCGATCACCTGGTGGCCTATCAAGGCAAGCGCCTGGCCAAGCGGTATCGCAAACTGGTGGACAAGATCGACGATCCGCGCCTGAAAGAGGCGGTGGCCAAAGGCTATCACAAGCTTCTGGCCTACAAGGACGAATACGAGGTCGCCCGCCTGCATCTGGACAGCTACGAGAAGGCCAAGCAAGAGTTCGAGGGCGATTTCACCATGAAATTCCACCTCGCCCCGCCGCTTTTGGCCAAGACGGGCCCGGATGGCCGCCCGAAAAAGCGCGAATATGGGCCGGGCATGATGCGCGCCTTCCGCATTCTGGCCAAGATGAAGGGCCTGCGCGGCACGCCGCTGGATCCGTTCGGCCGCTCGACCGAGCGCAAGATGGAGCGCGCGCTGATCAAGCAATACGAGGCCGACATGGCCCAGGTGCTGCCCAAGGTCAGCCCGGCGACGATGGACGCGATCGTGGCGCTGGCGGAACTGCCCCTGCAGATCCGCGGCTTTGGCCCGGTGAAAGAGGCCAATGAACGCAAGGCCGCCAAGCGCCGTGAAGAGCTGTTGGCAACCATCCGCGCGGGTGGGGCCGATATGGCGAAAGCGGCGGAATAATCGCACCCGGCCCGGCATCGGTTACGCGATCATCAAAAACTCTGGCCAGACTCGTGGTATGGTTTTAAACGAGCGCCAGAGTTTCGGAGGATGCGACCATGCCGGGCCAAAGGCATATTGCCCGTGACATCTCTTACGCCCATTCCGCCAGCACGCGGGGCGGGCGGGCCATGATCCGCGTCATGGAAAACGTGACCGGGCGGATCAGCCTGATCAAGCGCGCCGCCGGGTACGAGCGCGAGGTCGCGCAGGGCCGTGATTTCTGGCAGGTGATGGTCGAACGCTACGGCCTGTCGCTGGATGTTGCGAGGGGCGATCTGGCCAATATCCCGGCGAACGGGCCGTTGATCGTTATTGCGAACCATCCTTACGGCATTCTGGACGGGCTGATGATGGGGCACATCCTGTCGACCGTGCGCGGCGATTTCCGCATCCTGGCCAACAAGGTGTTTCGCAAGGCGCAAGACCTTGATCGCATCATCCTGCCCATCAGTTTCGACGAAAGCCGCGAGGCGGTGCAGGAAAACCTGGAAACCAGGAAAGAGGCGTTGCGCTATCTTGCGGCAGGTGGGGCGATCGGCATTTTTCCCGGCGGCACGGTCTCGACCGCGGCAAAGCCGTTTTCGCAGCCGATGGATCCCGGCTGGCGATCTTTCACGGCGCGGATGGTGGCGAAATCGGGGGCCACGGTGGTGCCCATTTATTTCGATGGCCATACCAGCCGCCTGTTCCAGATCGCCAGCCACCTGCACACCACGCTGCGCATGGGCCTGCTGATCAAGGAGTTTCGCAAGCGCGTGGATACGCCTGTTCGGGTGGCCATCGGTCAGCCCATCGATCCGGCCCAGATCGCGGCCCAGGCGACGGATTCGCGCGCCATGATGGATTTCCTGCGCCGCGCCACGTATGAGTTGTCGCCGACGCCGTTGCGCAGCTATGACTACGGCTTCGAGTTCGAGGAAAAACACCGCGTCTGAGGCGCGGCAAGGGCAGGGCGCGCGGATGGCGGTTGGTATTTTCGATTCGGGTCTGGGCGGATTGACCGTGCTTGAGGCGGTGCGCAAGCGCCTGCCCGATGTGCCCTTTGTCTATTTTGCCGACAGCGCCCATGCGCCTTACGGGGTGCGCGATGCCGATGATATCTATGGCCTGACGACCAAGGCGGTCGAGCGATTGTTCGATGCGGGTTGCGACCTGGTGATCCTGGCGTGCAACACGGCCAGCGCGGCGGCCCTGCGGCGGATGCAGGAATCCTGGGTGCCGCGCGACAAGCGCGTGCTGGGCGTTTTCGTGCCCCTGATAGAGGCCCTGACCGAACGGCAATGGGGCGACAACAGCCCCCCGCGCGAGGTGGCCGTGAAACATGTGGCCCTGTTCGCCACCCCGGCGACCGTGGCCAGTCGCGCCTTTCAACGTGAATTGGCCTTTCGCGCCATCGGCGTCGATGTCGAGGCACAGGCCTGCGGCGGCGTGGTGGATGCCATCGAAGAGGGCGACATGATCTTGGCCGAGGCGCTGGTGCGCAGCCATGTCGACGCGCTGCGCCGCAAGATGCCGCATCCCGAGGCGGCGATCCTGGGCTGCACCCATTACCCGCTGTTGCAGGACGTGTTCCAGGATGCCCTGGGCGCGGATGTCAGCGTCTACAGCCAGGCCAACCTGGTGGCCGACAGCCTGGCCGATTACCTTGAACGGCACCCGGGCATGTTGGGCCCCGGCACGCAAGAGACGTTTTTGACAACCGGCGATCCGGCCCGCGTGTCCAGCCGCGCCACGCAATTCCTGCGCCGGCAGATCACCTTTACCGCCGCCTGACCCCGGACAATTGGGCGCAGCATCTGCCCCTTGCGCCAAGATGGGGGGCGGACATATCTTATTACCATACAGCCGCATACCGTCGTCTTGGGGTGGACCGATGAAATCGCTGAAAAAGACCCGTCGCATTCAGGTGATCGCGCTTGCCGCCTTTGCCTTGGTCGTGTCGACCGCGCTGATCGGCTATGCCATGCGCGACGGGATCAACTTTTTCCGCTCGCCGGCGCAGATCCTGGCCGAGCCGCCCAGCCCGACCGAGGTGTTCCGCATCGGCGGCCTGGTGGCCGAGGGCAGCCTGAAACGCGGTCAGGGCGAGACGATCAGCTTTGCCGTGACCGATGGCGGCGCGACGATTCCGGTGACCTATACCGGCGTTCTGCCCGACCTGTTCGAGGAAAACCAAGGCATGGTCGGCACCGGAAAATACGTGAACGGTGTATTCGAAGCCCATGAAATCCTTGCGAAACACGACGAAACCTACATGCCAAAGGAAGTCGTGGACGCGTTAAAGGAACAGGGCGTCTATCAAGAGCCGAACGGTAGTTAATCGCGCCGTTAACGCCTGACCCGCCAGTTATTGCCCACGAGCAATAAAAACCGAGGCGGGTATCATGCAGGACATTCAAGACATCGCGCGGGCCATCGTCGCGCGCGAAGGCGGGTTCGTGAACGATCCCGACGATCCCGGTGGCGCCACGAAACATGGCGTCACCATTCACACGATGCGGCGGCTGGGGCTGGATCTAACCGGCGACGGGCAGGTGGATATCGACGATGTGCGCCAACTGACCCGGGCCGATGCCGAGCGGATTTTCCTGGACCACTATTTTCACAGGCCGCGGATCGATGCGCTGCCGCAGGCGCTGCAGGCCAGCGTTTTCGACATGTATGTGAACGCGGGCGCGAATGCGGTGAAGATCCTGCAGCGCCTGTTGCGGCAGATGGGGCACGAGGTTGCGGTGGACGGCGTGATCGGGCCGCAGACCATCGCCGCCACCCATGCAGCGGCACAGGCCGCGCCGGGCCATATCGCCGATGCCTACGGCATCGCGCGGCGCAATTACTACTTTCGCATCGCCGACCGCCGCCCGGCCAGCCGCAAATACGTGCGCAGGCGCGACGGCGGCAAGGGGGGCTGGATCGTGCGCGCAGAAGAGTTCATCAGCCCGCGCTTTCACATGACCCGTGCCGAGTTCGATGAAAGGATCGCACAATGGCATTGATCGACACCGCGCTTGGCACGATCTTCGGCAACGGGCGCAATGTGGTGCGGGAAACCGCCGAGGTGTTCCGCGAAAATGCCGAGGCTGCGGGCGACCGGGCGACCGCCCGTCATTTGGCCGCCTTGCATCAATTCGGCGGCGAATTCGTGCCGCCCGCGCGCGGACGTTTCGACCGGTTGATGGACGCGATCAATCGCCTGCCGCGTCCCGCGCTGGCGCTGGGGACACTGGGGCTTTTCGTGGCGGCGATGGTCGATCCGGTGTGGTTCGCCGCGCGCATGCAGGGTATCGCCCTGGTGCCCGAGCCGCTGTGGTGGCTGTTGGGTGCGATCGTCAGCTTTTATTTCGGCGCGCGCCACCAGGCGAAGGGCCAGGAATTTCAGGCGCGCATCGTGCACAGCATGGCGCAGGTGCCCACCGTGGTCGACAACCTGGCACAACTGCGGCGGGTGGGGGCCGAAACGCCCGGCGTGGCGCGCAGCGATGGCGATGCCGACCTGACACTCGACGCCCTTACCCCCGAGCGCAATCCCGCGCTTGAGGCATGGCGCCACGGGGGCGGCCTGCGCTGAATGCGACATGTTGAACAGGCGGGCAGAATCGCATTTGCCCGCCTGCGTTAAAGACATATAAATGGGGCATGATTACTGAACTCGGTCACTTCGCCCTCGTCCTTGCCTTTCTGGTTGCCATCGTGCAGGCCATCGTGCCGCTGATCGGCGCGCACAAGCGCTGGCCCGGCTGGATGGCCGTGGCCGAACCCGCGGCAAACACGCAATTCCTGTTGACCGCGTTTTCCTTTGCGGCGCTGACCTATGCCTTTGTCACCTCGGATTTTTCGCTGCGGCTGGTGGCGCTGAACAGTCATTCGCTGAAACCGATGATCTACAAGATCAGTGGCGTCTGGGGGAACCACGAAGGCTCGATGCTGCTGTGGGTGCTGATCCTGACGCTGTTCGGCGCAATGGCGGCGTGGTTCGGCGGCAACCTGCCGCCCACGCTGAAGGCGCGCGTTCTGGCGGTGCAATCCGCCATTTCGGTGGCGTTCTTCGCCTTTATCCTGTTCACCTCGAACCCGTTTTTGCGCCTGGCTGTGCCGCCCTTTGACGGGCAGGACCTGAACCCGCTGCTGCAAGACCCGGGTTTGGCGTTTCATCCGCCGTTCCTGTACCTGGGCTATGTGGGGCTGAGCATGGCGTTCAGCTTTGCCGTGGCGGCCCTGATCGAGGGGCGCGTGGATGCCGCCTGGGGCCGCTGGGTGCGTCCCTGGACGCTGGCGGCCTGGGTGTTTCTGACGATCGGCATCGCGCTTGGCAGCTGGTGGGCTTATTACGAGCTGGGCTGGGGTGGCTTCTGGTTCTGGGATCCGGTTGAAAACGCATCCTTCATGCCCTGGCTCTTCGCGGCGGCCCTGCTGCATTCGGCCATCGTGGTGGAAAAGCGTGAGGCCCTGAAAAGCTGGACCATTCTGCTGGCGATCCTGGCCTTCGGCTTTTCGCTGATCGGCACGTTCATCGTGCGCTCGGGGCTGCTGACCAGCGTTCATGCCTTCGCCAACGATCCCGAGCGGGGCGTGTTCATCCTGATGATCCTGGTGTTCTTCACCGGTGGCGCCCTGACATTGTTCGCGGCACGCGCCCAGGCGATGGAGGCCAAGGGCGTGTTCGGTATGGTCAGCCGCGAATCCGCGCTGGTGGCCAACAACATCCTTCTGGCGGTGTCGTCGCTGGTGGTGTTCGTCGGCACGATGTGGCCGCTGGTGGCCGAGATGTTCTTTGACCGCAAACTGTCGGTGGGCGCGCCGTTCTTCAACATGGCCTTCACGCCCTTCTTCGTGATCCTTGGGGCGATCCTGCCGATTGGCGCCATGATGCCCTGGAAACGCGGCAGTATCGCCAAAGCGTTCCGCCCATTGCGCGGTGTGTTTTTCCTGTCGGTGGCGCTGGCGGCGCTGGCCTTTGCCGTGCAGACGGGCCGCAGCGCCATGGGGCCCATCGGCCTGTTCCTGGGATCGTGGTTGGTGTTCGGCGCGACGGTCGACATCTGGAGCCGCACGGGCCGAGGCGCCTATGGCGCGCGCTTGGGGCGCCTTGCGCGTCTTCCCGGGGCTGACTGGGGCAAGGCCGTGGCTCATGCCGGCCTTGGCGTGACCATGTTCGCGATTGCCGGTCTGATGGCCTGGGAGGCCGAGGATATCCGCGTGGTGCAAAAAGGCGAGAGCGTTGAGATCGCGGGCTATACCCTGACGCTTGAAAACGTCGAGCGTGTGCAGGGGCCGAACTATGTGTCGACGATGGGCACGGTGCAATTGGCCCGTGACGGGCGTGAGATCAGCACGCTTTACCCCGAAAAGCGGTTCTACCCCGTGGCCGAGATGCCCACGACCGAGGCCGCGATCGACTATGGCCTGCTCCGCGACGTGTATGTGGTAATCGGCGATCCGCAGGATAATGGCGGATGGGCGGTGCGCACCTATTACAAGCCGCTGGCCAACTGGATCTGGGGCGGGGCTATCCTGATGGCGCTGGGGGGCTGTCTGAGCTTGGCCGACCGTCGCTATCGTGTGGCCGCGGGCGTGCGCCGGCGTCGTGATACCGTTGGCGGAGTTCCAGCAGAATGAAGCGCCTGATCCTGATCGTCATGTTGGCCTTGATGCCTTTGACCCCGGCACTGGCCGTTCAGCCTGATGAGGTGCTGGAGGATCCGGCGCTGGAAGAGCGGGCGCGCGAGCTTTCCAAGGGGCTGCGCTGCCTGGTTTGCCGCAATGAAAGCATCGACGAGTCGAATGCGACGCTGGCGCGCGACCTGCGCCTGCTGGTGCGCGAACGGCTGGTCGCGGGCGACAGCGATGACGAGGT
>JAASTF010000416.1 GCA_021767525.1 Paracoccaceae bacterium | reverse complement strand
CGGACCGTGTCCTTGTGTTCCATCGCGCGCCGCTTCAGCGCGGCGAGCAACCCTTCCAGATCCGCGATCAGGATATCGGCGGCGCGGGTCAGCTGGATGTTGAAGGTTGTGTCCAGCACGTCGGAACTCGTCATGCCCTGATGCACGAAACGCGCCTCGTCGCTGCCCACATGCTCGGCCAGGTGCGTCAGGAACGCGATCACGTCATGCTTGGTCACCGCCTCGATCTCGTCGATGCGGGCGACGTCGAATTCGACATCCTTGGCCTTCCACACCGCTTCGGCGTTTTCGCGCGGGATCACGCCCAGCTCGGCCTGCGCGTCGCAGGCATGGGCCTCGATCTCGTACCAGATGCGGAACTTGGTGGCGGGTTCCCAGATGGCAACCATGTCGGGGCGGGAGTATCGGGGGATCATATGCAGCGGCCTTTGCTTGGTCGTTTCGTGCGCTCGCGTCATACCGCCCGCCCCGCGCGGGGGCAAGGAGACAGCGGCAAGAAGCGCGCGGATTGCCGCGCTCAGGCCAGGTGGGTCGTCACCTTCGAGGCGCGTTCAAGCGTGCGATGCACCGGGCAACGGTCGGCGATTTCAAGCAGGCGCTTGCGCTGCGCGTCGTCCAGCGCGCCTTCCAGCGTGATGCGGCGCGTGAAATGGTCGATCTTGTCGCCCGCGGCGCCACCGGCATCCTGCGCGTGCACCTTGTCATGGCAGACATCGACGGACACGTGGCGCAGCGGCCAGCCCTTGCGCCGGGCATACATGCGGATCGTCATCGACGTGCAGGCCCCAAGCCCCGCCGACAAGAAGCCATAGGGCGACATGCCCCGGTTGGTGCCGCCATACGCCACCGGCTCGTCCGCCAGGGCGTGGTGATGCGGACCCGATTGCACATCCTGCAAAAAGCCCTTGGCGTCGGCCTCGGACACGCGCACCACGCCCTCGGGCGCGCCGGGCGGCGGCGCAGGGGCGCGCAGATCCAGATAGCGCCGCGACCAGGCCGCGATCACCCCGGCGGCATATTCGGCATCTTCGGCACGGCTGATCAGGTGGTCGGCATCGTCAAGCGTGACAAAGCTTTTGGGGTGTTTCTTGGCGGCGAATATGGCGGTGGCGTTGTCGATTCCCACGATCTCGTCGCGCGGGGCGTGCATCACCAGCAGGGCCGCCTTCATCCGGGCCAGCGCGGCATCCAGCGCCGCGTCCTGAACATCGCGCACGAAATCGTGCCCGATGCAAAACCTGCGCCCGCCCAGGTCGACCTCGGCCACGCCACGCTGCTCGATCCGGGGCAGGGCCTCGGCGAAGGCATGGGTCACATGCGCCGGGTCATGCGGCGCGGCCAGGGTGACGACCGCCTTGACGCTGTCGATCCGGTCGGCAGCCCGGATCACCGCCGCACCGCCCAGCGAGTGGCCGATCAACAGCCCCGGCGCCATGCCGCGATCCGCAAGATAGCCGGCGGCCTTGACCAGGTCTTCGACATTCGACGTGAACGAGGTGTTGGCGAACTCGCCCCCGGAATGTCCCAACCCGGTAAAATCGAATCGCAGCACCGCAAGCCCCATCGCCGCCAGCCGCGAGGCGATGCGCCGCGCGGCCACGATATCCTTGCCGCAGGTAAAGCAATGGGCAAAAACCGCCGTGGCCAGATGCGGACCGTCGGGCAGGTCCAAACGGGCGGCAAGGCTTTGACCGTCATGGCCGGGAAAGGTGATGCGTTCTGTGGGCATGTCAGCGATTCCGAGGGGTTACGGGATGGCCCGCAGCCTGGGGTGGGCAAAGGCATGGCGCAACCCTTGTGTCGTCCGCGTCACGCAATGGTGACGCTCCGCCAGCGCCGACAAGATGCATCGCAAAAACAGGTTAATCTGGATCAAGCGGCGGCGCAGGTTTCGTGCTAGGGTGGTGTCACGCCCTGACACGGCGCGCCGAAAAGGACCGCGCTCATGACAACACCGCCCGATGACACAGATCCGCGCAGGCCCGTCCTGCCGATAGATCCCGTTTCGCCCCGTCCCCGGCATGTCGCGCGCCCGGCCGATCCGCTGCGGGACAGGCCCCCGCCGTCCGAAGATCCGCATCTTGCCCATTCCCGTGCCCTCAGCCGCGTTGTGCAGCGCGCCATCCTGCCCGAGCTTTTGGCACGATTGACCTGACGGCGCGCGCGTCGGGCGTCTCTGTTGCCCGGTGGGGGCAGACGTGCCATGCTGCGCGGGTAACTGTGCAGCGCGATGGCCTGATGACCAGCCGATTGACCAATTCCGTAATCCTGACCAGCGCCGTGGTCGGATGCGTCGTCGGCGTGATCCAGTTGAACGACCGCTTTTTCGGGGCCGAACAGGCGCTGCCCGTGGTTCAGCCCGGGCAAGAGCCACGGCCCGACCCCGCGCCCGAACGCACCGCGCCCGCGACACCGACCCCGACCTCGGCCCCGATCGAGGCAAAGCTGGGCCAGCGCCTGGACGAGATGTTGCGCGCCAAGGGCTGCACGGGGCTGTCGCT
>JAASTF010000089.1 GCA_021767525.1 Paracoccaceae bacterium | reverse complement strand
CCTTCGATGTAGTCGTGGCCGGTCAGGTCGTGCAGTTTCTTGGCGATGGCCTCGGGCATGGCGGCGCCGCCGCCGCCGATGGCGGTCAGGCTGGACAGGTCATAGCTGCCGGCATCGGGGCTGTTCACCAGGTCGATCGCCATTGTCGAGATCGAACGCCAGCGCGTCACCTTGTGCCGGGCGATCAGCGTTGCGGCCACGTCGCGATTCCAGCGGGTCATGATGACGATGGCGCCGCCCACGATGACGGGGCCGTTCATGCAGGCCTGCATGCCGGTCACATGAAACAGCGGCAGCACCGCCAGGCTGACATCGGTTTCGTCCGACGGGTTCCACACAACGCCGCCCCAGGCGGTGACGTTCACGGTGAAATGGCTGTGCATGCAGCCCTTTGGCTGCCCCGTGGTGCCCGAGCTGTAGGGGATCACCGCCAGATCGTCGGCTTTGGCGGTATGGGGGCGGGGTGTTTCGCCGCTGTCCAGTGCCTCGGCCCAGCGGATGACGCCCGCGCCCGTGGCATCCTGCGCTTGCATGGTGTCAAGATCGCCGGGCAGGGGGATGTCGCGATCCGGTGCGGCGTAGTCGGCGTAAGTGGCTGCAATCACGTGGGAAAGCAGGCCCTGTTCGACAATCGGGGTGATGTAATCCAGCAATTCCTGCCCGGCCAGCGCGACACTGGCGCCGGTGTCGCGGGCGAAATGCTCCAGCTCGGCATGGCGGCTCATGGGGTTCACCGGCACCACCACCGCATCAGCGCGCAGGATCGCGTAATAGCCGATGATGAATTGCGGGCTGTTCTGCATATAAAGCAGCACCCGGTCGCCCTTGGCCACGCCCAGGCGCTGTTGCAGATAACCCGCCAGCGCCTGCACCTGCGCATCCATCTGCGCATAGGTCAGCATCGCGCCGTGATAGATCAGCGCGGGCCTATCCCCATGTGCCGCAACGGTTTTCGCCAGGTTTTCATACAGCGAGCATTGCGGCCAGTCGACCGTTTCGGGCACGCCTTTCGGCCAGACCTGCATGTGCAGACGGTTCATCATCGTGCCACCACGCTGCGGCGACATGGCGATGGGGCGTGGGTGCTGGTGCGCCTCACGAGCATGACTCCTCCCTGTTTTTTCTGAAAACCTGTCACAACACCGGGCCGCTGTCCACATTTTCGGAATTACTTTCCGCAGGACGGGATGCTTGCGGGCAGCGCGGCGGCGCTGTAACAGGAACGCATCGCTGCCAGCCAAGGATGTGCCCGCATGTCGTTCGACCGTTCCATCAAGATCGCCCCGTCGATCCTGTCTGCCGATTTCGCCAATTTTGGCCAAGAAATTCAAGCAGTTGAGGCGCAGGGCGCCGATTGGATCCATGTCGATGTAATGGACGGGCATTTCGTGCCGAACCTGACCTTCGGCCCGGCGACCTGCGCGGCGATCCGCCCGCATATCAAGACGGTGATGGACGTGCACCTGATGATCGCGCCGGTCGATCCCTATATCCAGGCCTTTGCCGATGCGGGCGCCGATATCCTGACCGCGCATCTTGAGGCCGGGCCACATATCCACCGCACATTGCAGGCGATCCGCGCCGCAGGGTGCAAGGCGGGGCTGGCGCTGAACCCCGGGACGGGGTTGGACGATCTGCCCTATCTTCTTGATATGGTTGATCTAATCTGCGTCATGACGGTGAACCCCGGGTTCGGCGGGCAAAAGTTCATTCACAGCCAGGTCGACAAGGTCAAACGCCTGCGCGAGATGATCGGCGACCGCCCCATCCATATCGAGATCGATGGCGGCATCACCCCCGACACGGCGCCGCTGATGGCGCAGGCCGGGGCGGATGTTCTGGTGGCGGGATCAGCCGTGTTCAAGGGCGGGTCGGTGACGAATCCCACGCCCTATGGCGAGAATATCCGGGCCATTCGCATCGCCGCCGGATAGGCCGAAACGGGGATGTGCATCGCATGCACATTCCATGCACATGTCATGCATACGCGGTTTACACACCGCGCCCGATGGCGCGGCCCAGCAGCAGAGAGCCGAACCCCGACGCCGCGATGATGGCAAGGCCCAAAAGCGCCAAGCTGTCGGGCCAGTCGCCGAACACGACAACGCCCAGCACCGTGGCCGAAATCAGCTGGGTGTAGACCAGAGGCGCGATCACGCTTGCCTCGGCCCGGCGGTTGGCGAGGACCAGCAGGAAATTCCCCACCGCCGAGCCCGCCGCGCTGAGCGCGATCAGCAGCCAGAACCGCAGGTCAGGCGTGGGCAGGTCGGCATGGGCCGCAAAGGGCGCCAGCGCGACCGAGCCGATCAGCAATTGCGAGATCAGCAGAAACCGCGGCCGGTGCGCGCCCGCCACCAGCCGCGTCATCATCAGGTAGGCGCCATAGAAACTGCCCGCCAGCAGCGCGAACCCGATGCCCGGCGTGGCGCCAAAGCCGGGTTTGACCACCAGCATTACGCCCAGGAACCCCAGCGCCAGCAGCCCGCTGCGCGTGGCCGAGGGGCTTTCGCGCAGGAAAAGGATGGCCAGGATGTAGGACACGACCGGCCCGATGAAGAACGCGCCAAAGACGTTGGCGATGGGCTCGGTTCGCAGGGCGGTCAGGATCGAGGTGATGCCGCAGGCGATGAACAGGCCCCGGATCAGAACGCGCCAATCGAAAAGGCGCGGCAGCTCGGTTCGGGTAAGGCCGCTGAAGGGCAGCAGCGCGAGCGCGGCGAGGGCAAAGCGCGACCATGCCACCAGGAACGGATCGACCCCGCCGCCGGTCAGCAGCTTGCCGGCGGTGTCGCCCAGCACGACGCAGGTGACGGCGGCAAAGACAAGCGCGGCAAGGCGCAAGAGATGGGCAAGGGACACGGGGGCGCGGCCTTTGGTCGTTGCAGTGGGGCTGCTATGGACCGAAGGTTGGCGTGGGGCAAGGGCGGCTTTCCCTGCGCGAATAGCGGCCAAAGGCCGCCGCGCATCGCCAGACCGCCCCCCGGGCTGGCGATTCGGCAGGTCTCGGCGCGTCGCCGGGGCGTTTTGCGGATTTGGCCGAGATAAAGCGCGCCGATCAATCGACGGATCGCCATCCCGCGGTCTCGCGATGCGCGGCTTGCGCTTTACCCCCTTACCCGGAACAGCCGCCCCACCCGCAAGTCAGTGAACACCCGCAGCGTCACCGCCACCACCGCCACCGACAGCACCCATTTCGATACCGTGCCCATCGTGCCCTGGATCAGCAGTGCGTGGGCGATGGTGGTGCCCACCACCACCGAGGTCAGCGCCACATGTGCCCGCCGCCAGTTGCGATGGGCGAGGCGCGGCTTGACCAGCGCCAGAACGCCGGTGGCGAAAATTGCCCACATCGACAGCACGCCCCAGAGCGAGAACGGCGTGGGTGAGCGGAACAGCAGCGCGTCGACCACGTCGGGCGGGCTGGTCAGCCACAGCCCGGCCACATGCGCCACAACCAGCACCACCAGCGCGGCACCCGTCCAGCGGTGCACGCGTCGCCCGCGCAGGGCGGGCAGACCCGGCAGTTTCCCGCCGGCCAGCATCGGTTGCAGGAAAATCACCGCCAGCCCCAGCACCCCGGCCAAACCGGCGGCGATGTAGACCGGGCTGCGCCATTGCAGCAAAGGGCTGGTCGCCGCCACGGCCAGGGGCCACAGCAGCAGCGCCGCGACGGCGGCCCAGATCAGCGCGCGCCTCACGCCGGTTTCAGGACGAAATCGGCGTTCAGCGTGGTGTCGGACGCGCTGCGCATCACCGGGCGCAGGAAGACGGTTTCGAACTCGGGGCTGTCATAGGCCAGGTGCCCATGCGCCTGCCCAAAGGCGGGCACGATCTGCGGCATGTCCATCTGGAACCGGCCATTGGCGTCGGTCAGGGTGGCGCCGTGGCTGTGGGGGTCGCGTTCGTGCCCCTCGGTCGTATGGGCCCAGATCTGGATGCGGATCCCCTGCAGCGGCGCGCCATCGCCGGCGCGGCGCACGGTGCCCGTCATCAGGAAGCCGCCGCCGCCGATGCGGTCGACGAGGGGCGCGCCGGGGCGGTAATTGTTGGCCCCGCCGCGCATGGTGGGCGTGGGCGCCACACCGGCGGCGCGGGCGGGCACGGTCAGGCCGGTGGCCCCCGTGATCAGCGTGGCGGCGGCGCCGGTCAGCAGAACGTCACGGCGGGTCTTGATGGGGCTGGTCATCGTGTAATCCTCCGTCTTTGGTCGGGGCAAAGCATGGCTTTGGACCAAAGATAGCGCAACAGCGCCGCGTTCAAACCTGCGCCAGCGGGGCGTGAACGGTCAGCCGCCGCGTCGCGACAGCATTGCCAGCCGAATGAGCGCGCGTTCCACCAGTGCCATTTGCGGCGCTGTCTGCCCGGCCGAGCGCAGCGACAGGTCGGTGTCGGTCAGGATGGTCAGCGCGGTTTCCAGCTTTGGCGCACCCCATTGCTGGGCCTGGCGTTGCATCCGGTCGCGGCGGGGCCCGAAGATGGGCGGGCGCATTCGCGCGATGCCCTGCGCGGCACCGCCCGGGTCGGACGCGGCGGCAAACAGCGTGCGGAAATGACGCGTCGCCCCGATACACAGCGTCACCGGCTGCATCCCCTGCGCATCGAGCCGCGCCATCACGGGGCCGATTTCCTGGGCGCGGCCCTCGGCCACGATGTTCAGGATGTCGTCCATATCCGCCTCGGTCGAGGCGGGGGCGCAGGCGGCGATGTCATCCGACGATACGGGGCTGTCATCGCCCAGCTTGTAAAGCGCCAGCTTCTCCATCGTCTGGCGGAAATCGCCGGGATCCAGGTCTTGCGCCAGCGCGGTCAGGTCGCCCATGGCGTGACCGTCGAAATTGCGCAGGCCCGCGCGGGCCAGTTCGGCCTCGATCTCGTCGCGGGTGGGCGGGTTGTCGTAGATGCCGGCGGCAAAGGCGTTGGGGTGCTTTTCGAAGAGCTGGCGCAGCTTGGACTTGGCGTTCAGCTGCCCGGCGGTGACGATCACCTGCGCGTCGCCCGGCCGCCAATCGGCCAGCGCGGCGGCGATCATGTCGGTCATGCCGTCGGTTGCATCCTCGACAAAGGCGACGCGGGGGCCGGGGAAAAAGCCCTGCGCCTTGATCGCGTCGCCCAGCATCGCGGGATCCTTGCGCAGATCGGCGGCGGGGAGGCGGGCAAGGCGCATTTCCTCTTCGCCCTGGGGGCCGATCAGGGCGGCGATCACCTCTTGCCGTTTCAGGGCCACGCGCATGGCGTCGGCGCCGAAGATCAGCAGGCCGGTGGCGTCGGGTTTCGGCTGCGCGAAATAGCGGTTGGCGTCGCGGGCCGACAGTTTCATGGCAGATCGGCAGAGATGGCCAGCAGCCGGGTCACCAGCTGGTCGGCCAGGATGGTCATCAACCGTTCCTGGGCGTCACGTTCGGCGGCGCGGGTCGCCACGGTCGAGCCGGTGGCGGAATAGCCGGTAAAGCTGTCGACGCGGCCTTCGTTCAGCACGGCGCCGGTGCCCGCGTCGCGCAGCCGGTAGACCAGCCGCCCGACCAGGTTGAACCGCGTGGTGATGTTGTTGGTGGTCACCGCCATGCGTTCCTGCGTGATCGTCAAGCCGGTATCCAGCAGGTAGGTCGGCGCGGTTGCGCGGCCCAGCCGCTGTTCCAGACGCTGGGTCAGCAGATAGGCGGCGCGGCTGTCGGGGGCCTGCACGGCGACGCGATTCTGCAAGGCGCCGGCCCCGCCCTGCGGCCCGTAAACCGGGGTAAAGCCGCAGGCCGCCACGGCGGCCAGCGACAACAGCAGGAAGGCGCGTTTAGATAACGACATTCACGATCCGCCCGGGGACGACGATGACCTTTTTGGGCTGGGCCCCGTCCAGCGCACGAATGACAGCATCCTGCGCCAGCGCGGTTTTTTCAACCTCGGCCTTGTCCATGTCCTTGGGCACCTCGATCTCGGCGCGGCGTTTGCCGTTGATCTGGATCGGCAGGGTCACCGTGTCGTCGACCAGCATGGCCGGATCGGCCTGGGGCCAAGGCGCCTGGGCGATCAGGCCCTCGCCGCCCAGCATCTGCCAGCATTCTTCGGCCAGGTGCGGGGTCATCGGGGCCATCAGCTGTGCCAGGGTGCGCGCGGCCTGTTTCTTGGCCTCGCCGCCCGCGTCGGATTTCGCCAGCGTGTTGGTAAAGGCGTAAAGCTTGGCGATGGCGGCGTTGAAGCCAAAGCTGTCGACGCCGTTCGTCACGTCCTGGATGGTCTTGTGCATCTCGCGCAGCAGCGCCTGGTCGTCGGGTTTGGGGCCGTCGTCATTGGCGGCGATATCGGCCACGATGCGGTGCACGCGGGCCAGGTGCTTGTGCGCGGCCTCGGCGCCGGCTGCGGTCCATTCCACATCACGTTCGGGGGGCGAATCGGACAGGACGAACCAGCGCGCGGTATCGGCGCCGTACTGGTCGATGATCTGCACCGGGTCGACCACGTTGTTTTTCGATTTCGACATCTTGGCCGAGGGGATGATCGTCACCTCGGTCCCGTCTTTCAGGTATCCCTTGCCATCGCGCAGTTCGACATCTTCGGGATAGTGATAGACGGGGCGGCCATTTGCATCCTGCGTCTGATAGATCGCGTGCGTGACCATGCCCTGCGTGAAAAGCGCGTCGAACGGCTCTTTCGATTTGGCGGGCAGGTGGCCGCAGATATGCATCGCGCGGGCGAAGAAGCGCGAATAAAGCAGGTGCAGAATCGCGTGTTCGATGCCGCCGATATACTGGTCGACATTCATCCAGTATTCGGCCTCGGCCATATCGGTGGGCGTGTCCGCGCGCGGGGCGGTGAAGCGGGCGAAATACCACGAGCTGTCCACGAATGTGTCCATCGTGTCGGTTTCGCGCTTGGCCGGCGCACCGCAAGACGGGCAGGGCACGTCGCGCCAGGTGGGGTGACGATCCAGCGGGTTGCCCGGCTGGTCGAACGACACGTCGTCTGGCAGGCGGACCGGCAGGTTTTCCTTTTTCTCGGGCACCACGCCGCAGGCGTCGCAATGCACCACCGGGATCGGGCAGCCCCAATAGCGCTGACGCGACAGGCCCCAGTCGCGCAGGCGGAACTTGGTCACGCCCTGGCCCACGCCGTTTTCTTCGCAAAAGTCGATTGCGGCCTCGATCGCCTGGTTGCCGCTGGCGGCCTCGTCCCAGTTGAAGGGTTTCAGCCAGCGCACGGTTTCGGGCTTGGGCGGCACGTAAGCCGGGCCGCCATCCTCGGGCAGGATAAAGGTGCCTTCCTCGCCCATGGCGGGGACGAAGGTGGAAATCACCGGCAGGTCATACTTGCGCGCGAAATCAAGGTCGCGCTGGTCATGCGCGGGGCAGCCGAAGATCGCGCCGGTGCCGTAATCCATCAGGATGAAATTGGCGATGTAGACCGGCAATTCCCACGCCGTGTCAAAGGGATGGCGGCAGCGCAGCCCGGTGTCGAAGCCCAGTTTCTCGGCCTTTTCCAGCGCCTCTTCGGTAGTGCCGCCCTGGCGGGCCTTTTTGCAGAACTCGGCCACCTCTGGGTTGTCGCGTTCCAGCAGCTTGGCCAGCGGGTGATCGGGCGAAATGCCCACGAAAGACGCCCCCATCAGCGTGTCGGGGCGGGTGGTATAGACCTCGACCCGGTCATGGCCGTCGGGGCCGTCGATCAGGCCAAACGAGAATTGCAGACCGCGCGATTTGCCGATCCAGTTGGCCTGCATCAGTTTCACCTTGGCGGGCCAGTTATCCAGGCTGTCGAGCGCGTCGAGCAATTCCTCGGAATAATCCGAAATCTTGAAGAACCACTGCGTCAGCTCGCGCCGCTCGACCTCGGCGCCCGAGCGCCAGCCCTTGCCGTCGATCACCTGTTCGTTGGCCAGCACGGTCATGTCGATCGGATCCCAGTTCACAACCGCGTTCTTGCGGTAGACCAGCCCCTTTTCCAGAAAGTCGATGAACAGCGCCTGCTGCTGGCCGTAATATTCCGGATCGCAGGTGGCGAACATGCGCGACCAATCCAGGCCAAAGCCCAGCGGCTTCATCTGGCCCACCATCGTGTCGATGTTGGAATAGGTCCAATCCTTGGGGTGGCCGCCCGAGGCCATCGCGGCGTTTTCCGCGGGCATTCCGAAGGCATCGAACCCCATCGGGTGCAGCACATTGTGGCCGGTGGCCAGCTTGTAGCGCGCGATCACGTCGCCCATCGTGTAGTTGCGCACATGGCCGATATGGATGCGCCCCGACGGATAGGGGAACATTTCCAGCACGTAGTATTTCGGCTTGTCCTTGGACCGTTCGGCGCGGAACACCTGGGCATCGTCCCAGGCCTTTTGCCATTTCGGTTCGATTTCAGCGGCGGAATAGCGCGACATCGGCGGCGTCCCCTTCATGGGCGGTCAACTGTTGGCGGGGTTGATAGGACGGCGCGTGCCCACGGTCCAGTGCCTTGGGGGAAAAATGCCGCTCTGGGCAGGGCGGGCCGGCGATGTATAAGGGGCAAAACCGTAACCGGCAGGCCCGTTTTCATGAATATCCTTTTTATCCACCAGAATTTTCCCGGCCAGTTCAAGCATCTTGCCCCCGCGTTGGCACAGGCGGGGCACAGATGCGTGGCGCTGACGCTGCGGGTGAAAGAGCCGACCACCTGGCAGGGCGTGTCGGTGATTCCCTACAAGATCGGCCGCGGGTCGGGGCAGAACCTGCATCCGTGGGTGGTGGATTTCGAAACCAAGGTGGTGCGGGCCGAGGCGTGCTTTGCCGCGGCGCGGCAGCTGCGCGACAAGGGGTTCACGCCGGATATCATCGTGGCGCATCCGGGCTGGGGCGAGTCGATGTTTCTGCGTGATGTCTGGCCTACCGCGCGGATCGGCCTGTATTGCGAACTTTACCACCGCTCGGTCTGGCCGCACATGCATTTCGACCCCGAGTTCGACAAGGGCGACACGGATGCCGCCAGCCTGCGAATCCGGCTGAAGAACATCAACAACCTGATGCATCTGCCGCTGTGCGACATGGGGCTAAGCCCGACCGAGTTTCAGGCCGGCACCTTTCCCGCTGCCTATCGCGAGCGGATCAGCGTGATCCACGATGGCATTCACACCGACCAGGTGGTGCCGAACCCCGAGGCGCGGCTGGAGCTGCCGGACGGCTCGGTTGTGACGCGCGATGACGAGGTGATTACCTTCGTCAATCGCAACCTCGAGCCCTATCGCGGCTACCACATCTTCATGCGCGCCTTGCCGCGGCTGCTGAAAGAGCGGCCCCGGGCCCAGGTGCTGATCGTGGGCGGCGACGAGGTGAGTTACGGCGCCAGCCCGCCCAAGGGGCAGACCTGGAAGCAGATCTTCATCGACGAGGTGCGGGGGCAGATCTCGACCCCGAACTGGAACCGGGTGCATTTCCTGGGGCGGATTCCCTATGATCGCTTTGTCAGCCTGCTGCAGGTCAGCCGGGTGCATGTCTACCTGACCTATCCGTTCGTTCTGTCCTGGTCGCTGTTCGAGGCGATGAGCGCGGGCGCGGCCATCGTCGCCAGCGACACCGCGCCCCTGCACGAGGCGATCGCGCCGGGCGAAACCGGCACGCTTGTCGATTTCTTCGACCGCGAGGCGCTTGTCGACGAGGTGTGCGCCCTGCTGGAGGATGCCGAACGCCGCGCGGCCTATGGTGCGGCGGCGCGGGATTTCGTGAAACGGAATTACGACCTGAAAACCATCTGCTTGCCGAAACAGATGGACTGGATCACGCGGCTGTCGGCCTGCACGCCGGGACAGGTGTCCGACTAGGGATGTAGGCCACAGGGCGCGCGCCCGAAACGGCAGCGACGGCCCCGCGCGGGGCCGTTTGGATGAAACCGGAAAGTTCGGGCGAAGATCAGAACCGGGCGTCGGCGATGCGCAATTCGCGGGCGCGGGCCAGAATCGCGTCTTCGACCGCGGTGCGGGTGCCTGCGGCCACGGGGCCGCCGCCGCGGGTCTGCAGCGCCACGACAAGGCTGCGGGCATCGAGCGCGGGATCCTTGATATAGACCGTTGCGCGATAGCTGCGCCCGCCGCCCGGCGGGGTGCCATAGCCGAACACGATCACGCCGGTGAACGGATCGACCGACTGCACCGGCATGAAGTTCAGCACGTCCAGAGATGCGTTCCAGAGATAGCGATTGACCGCAACTTCGACATCGGGGTCGGTGCGGCGGAAGATATCCCAGATGTTGCTGCCCTGGCTGCGCATCGCCGAGGGACCATCAAGCGGCATGCCCGCGCGGTCATAGCGGCTGTTCTCGCCCCCGGGCTCGGTGCCCGGAGCGCCGCCGAAGCCGCTGCCCGAACCGCCGCCGAAGCTGCCGAAGCCGCCGCAGGCAGTAACCGACAGGATCGCCAGCCCGGCTATCGTGAGTCTGAACGCGCGCGAATAGGTCATGTTGCGGCCGTGCCCCCGTAAATAACGTAGTCCCGTCCTACCCAAGCGCCGGGGCGCGGGCAAGGGATTAGTTGGCAACGCCCCGGGCGGTGCGGCGGCCGTGCCCGAAAGGGGTGTGGCAAAGCTGCACCATCTTGGGGCCCAAACGCCGGGGGGTGCCCGGCACGCTTGCAAACGACCCCCGAAACAAGCGAGAGACTAGCCCATACCCAAATCGGATTCCCCGTTTTGGGGCGCATGACTGAAAACCGAGGGAACAACGATGAAAAACATCATTCTCGCAACGACCGCTCTGGTTGCCACCGCAGGTCTG
>JAASTF010000088.1 GCA_021767525.1 Paracoccaceae bacterium | reverse complement strand
TGCGCTATCCTTGACAGTCGAACCTCTGCACATCTCATCGTCCCGGCAGGGACGATGAAGTCATCTGTCTGATGTACATCGCTTCACAAAGAAACGTTGCACGCTCAAACAGTGAAGCTGACATCTCATCATCGGTAAACCATAAGCCCACCTAGAGACGCGATATACAGACATCCAATCCGTCGAATACAGACCAAACCGCCCGCATATCTCTTCAATGTTCCATCAATGTCAAACAGCGCGAGGCAAAAAGACAACCGGTTGCGCCCTAACTTCTTGGCGCGCCCGCCCGTCATATGCCTCATATTTTTTTGCGTCTCGTCGGCTGTCGCGTTGACCGTGTCAGCCCCGTTTGGCGCCCCGTGCGACCGCCTCAGCAGCGCCGGTGAAGGGGCTTTTACGGATAACCCCGGAGGCCCGCAACCCCTTTTTTCCGTGATCGCCCGATTTTTTTCATTTTTCCGCCGAAGCATTTATTTTCAATGGCTTAACAGAACGCGCGCACCGCCATCCTGGCACAGACTGTGCGGAAAACCCGGCCCGCCTGGGCGCGCTGCCACAAGATTTTGGGTTATCCACCGACTTATCCCCAAGAGAGGCTGAATTTGCCGCTGAATCACGCCGACTCGTGCCCGAGTCAGGCCGGTTGATTCCGCCGTTGGGCCCGGCGTGGGACGACTCGCAGCGCAAGAAGCGCCAGGATCACGCCCATGTAGATCAGCGGCTCAAGCTGGAGGCCCTTGCGCAGCCAGATGAAATGCACCCCTGCCAGGATCGCGACCAGATAGGTCAGCCTGTGGAGCGTGACCCACCTTCGACCCAGCCAGCGCACCGCGGCATTGTAAGAGGTGGCGGCCAGCGGCAGCATCAGAACGAAAGCGGCCATGCCGATGGTGATATACGGCCGCTTGACGATATCGGCCCAGACGCGGCCAAGCGATTGCACATCCAGTATCGCCCAGACGCCCAGATGCAGAACGACGTAAAAAAACGCCATCAGGCCCAGCGCCCGGCGAAACTTCAAAAGGTTCAGCCCCACGTGGCGGCGCAGGGGCGTGATGCACAGCCCCGCGATCAACAGCTTCAGCGCAAGCGCGCCATATTCATGTTCCAGCGCCGCGATCGGCTCGACCCCAAGGCCGCCGGTGGCGCCCAGGTAAAACAGCCAGGGCGCAGGCACCGCAAGGCCCAGGTACACCAACCAGGTCGGCAGCTTGCGCGCGCCCCCGTTGATCGCGTCACGAACCCCCATCAGAAGTTCGCGCGCAGATCCATGCCGTCATAAAGGCTGGCCACCTCGTCGGCATAGCCGTTGAACATCAGCGTGTCTTGTCGCGTGGCGAACAGCCCGCCGCCGATCTTGCGTTCGCTGGCCTGGCTCCAGCGCGGGTGGTCCACCTTGGGGTTCACGTTGGAATAGAACCCGTATTCGCGGGGGTTCGCCTTGTTCCAGCTGGTGGGCGGTTCGCTGTCGGTCAGGGTGATGCGCACCACCGACTTGATCGATTTGAAACCGTATTTCCACGGCACCACCAGGCGCAGCGGCGCGCCGTTCTGTTTCGGGATGTCGCGGCCATAGATACCGGTGGCCATGATCGTCAGCGGGTGCATCGCCTCGTCCAGGCGCAGGCCCTCGACATAGGGCCAGTCAAGCACGGGGAATCGCGTGCCCGGCATCTCTTCGCGGTTCAGGTAGGTTTCAAAGGCCACGTATTTCGCGCCCGACTGCACGCCGGCCATCTCCAAAAGGTCGGCCAGTTCGAACCCGTTCCACGGGATCACCATCGACCAGGCCTCGACGCAGCGGAAGCGATAGATGCGCTCTTCGACCGTCATCTTGGCCATGATGTCGTCAAAGGCATAGTCGCCGGGCCGATCCACCAGCCCGTCGATCCGCACGCTCCAGGGGTCGATCGTCATGGCACTGGCGTTTTGCACCGGATCGTTCTTGCCGGTGCCGAATTCATAAAAGTTGTTGTAGGTGGTGATTTCTTCCCAGCTGTTTGGCTCCAGCCCCTGGGCGCGGGCGGCGCCGCCCATCCCGGCCAGGCCCAGCCCGGCCATGCCGCCCATGATCTGGCGGCGGTTCAGCCAGAGCGCCTCGTCCGTCACGTCGCGGTCGCGCAGGGTGTTTTTCCAACGATGGGCCATGATCGCGCCTCCTTGTTCTTTATCCCTGCCCTCCGACATAGCGAGGAGGGCCTTCCGCTCCAAAACAATCGCCTTCACGAAACGGGGACAGAGTGTAACAAATCAGACGGGCGGCGCATTGTAACTGGGTCGGATCTTGTTCAGCGGCGTCGATGTGCCGTCTTCCTGCACGATGCGCACGTGGCGCCGCCGCATCAGCCGTGGTTCGGCCACGCCGACGGAATGGGCGATCGTCTCGACCTCTTTGATGATCGAACTGGCATAAGTCGCCACCTTTTCGAACTTGTCCTCGACCACCAGACCGCGCTGCAGATAGGGGTCGTGCGTGGTGATCCCCGTGGGGCAGGTGTTGCGATTGCATTTCAGCGCCTGGATGCAGCCCAGCGAGAACATGAAGCCGCGCGCCGAGGTCACGAAATCGGCGCCCGCGCAAAGCGCCATCGCCACGTCGCCGGGGTTGACCAGCTTGCCACTGGCGATGATGCGGATGCGATCCTTCAGCCCGTGCCGGTCGCGCAGATCGACCATCCGCAACAGCGCCTCGCGCAAGGGCATCCCCACCAGGTCCATCAGCGGCATGGGTGCCGCGCCGGTGCCGCCCTCGCCGCCGTCGATGGTGATGAAATCGGGCGCGCTGTCGGGGCCGCGCTTGTTGATAAGCTCGAAGAACTCTTCCCACGCGTCCGAGCTGCCGATGACGGTCTTGAAACCGCAGGGCTTGCCCGAAACCTCGCGGACATGGCCGATCATATCCAGAAGATCGCCGAAATCGTCAATCTCGCGGTGGCGATTGGGCGACACGCTGTCCTTGCCCTCGGGGATGCCGCGTATCTCGGCGATCTCGGAATTCACCTTTTCGCCGGGCAAAATGCCGCCCTTGCCGGGCTTGGCGCCCTGCGCCAGCTTCAGTTCGAACATGCAGACCTGCGGATGCTCGGCCACCTTGCGCAGCTTGGCGTCGTCCAGGTTGCCGTGTTCGTCGCGCACCCCGTATTTCGCCGTGCCGATCTGATAGACGATGTCGCAAGATCCGGTCAGGTGATACGGGCTTAGCCCGCCCTCGCCCGTATTCAGCCAGATGCCAGCCTTGGCGGCGCCACGGCTCAGCGCCTCGACCGCTGGCCGGGAAATGGCGCCATAGCTCATGCCCGAGATATTGAAGATCGACTTGGCACTATAGGGAATCGCGGCGGTGGGCCCGATGATCATCGGCTGGGTGGCGGCGAACTGGTCGTCCAGAGGAGGAAAGACCGCGTTCACGAAAATCGGGGTGCCCGGCACGCCCAAGTTCCGGGTCGAGCCAAACGCGATTGTGTTGCCCTTGCCCCTCGTCGCGTGCGCCACCCAATCGCGCTGCGCGCGATTGAACGGCATCTCCTCGCGATCCATGGCAAAGAAATACTGCCGGAAAAACTCGCCCAGATTGGTGAACAGATGCCGAAACCGCCCGATCACCGGATAATTGCGCCGGATTGCATCGCCCGTCTGCGTGCGGTCGACAATGAACAGCAGCAGGACGGTCAGAACCGCCACCCCCAGTGCCAGGATGAACAACAGCGCCAAGATCAACAGCGCGTCCAAAACGAATTCCATCATGCCCTCGCTTGATTTGGGTCAAAGTGACACCTTGCATGAACCTTATGATCGCAAGTTACACAGTGCTGGACCCGGCACAAACAGCCGCGTGATTTTGGGAGAGAGACATGAAACGATTTTTGATGGCCGGCGCAATTGCCTTGGCCGCCTCCGCGGCACAGGCGCAAGAGGCCGTGACCTACACCACCGACGACAGTTTCGATGACGTGGTGTTCGGTCTGGAAAACGCCATTCTGGACGAAGGCCTGGTGATCGACCACGTCTCGCATACCGGCGACATGCTGGAACGCACAAAGGCCGATGTGGGCGGCGAGATGACGATCTTTACCAAGGCCGATATCTATTCCTTCTGCTCGGCGGCCCTGTCGCGCGAGGTGATGGAGGCCGACCCGATGAACGTCCAGTTCTGCCCTTACGACATCTTCGTGGCCCAGCGCCCGGGCGAAAAGGTGATGATCGGCTATCGCCCCTTCCCCGAGGGCGAGATGCAAAAGATCCAGGCCCTGCTGGACAGCATCGTGCGCAACGCGATCGGGCTGGATTGATCACGCGGCACTCGCGGCCGATCACAAAGATTCCATTGGAAAGCATCGAAAGGCGCGGCTTAGGTCGGCGCCTTTTTTCGTCAAGTGCCATCGGCGGAAAGCCCCGCTAAACCACTGGCCTATCCCTTCCGTAGTCACCGCGATGCCAACGCAGGCATTCGCATGAAAAACCGAAAGGGAGATTATCAATGCTTCGCCGAACTTACCTTGCCCTGACCGCCGCGACCTTCATCGCAGGCCCCGCCCTGGCAGGTGGCCATTCCAAGGATATCGTCGACACCGCCGTTGATGCGGGCACGTTCGAAACGCTGGTCGCCGCCGTGCAGGCCGCCGACCTGGTGGAAACGCTGAAAGGCGAAGGCCCGTTCACCGTCTTCGCACCCACCGACGAAGCCTTTGCCGCGCTGCCCGAAGGCACCGTCGAAGACCTGCTCAAGCCCGAGAACAAGGATCAGCTGACCGCGATCCTGACCTATCACGTGGTGCCGGGCAAAGTGATGTCGGGTGACCTGTCCGATGGCATGATGGCCGAAACCGTGAACGGCCAGGAAATCACCATCGGCACCGAGGGCGGCGTAACCGTCGACGGCGCGAACGTGGTCAACGCCGATATCGAGGCATCGAATGGCGTGATCCACGTGATCGACGGCGTCATCATGCCGTCGACCGACTGATCGCAGTAACAGATCGGGCGCGCGCATCGCCGCGCGCCCGGTTTTTCTGTCACGTGACGAGAGGACAAAACATGAAACGCCGCACCTTTTTTGCCGCCGTGGCCGCTGCCGGCCTGACCGCCGCCGCCGGTTGCACCACCACCCCGACGCAGCCCGATATCGTCGACATTCTTGCCGCGAATGACGAGTTCTCGACCCTCGTCGCCGCCGTCGGCGCCGCCGATCTTGCCGGCACGTTGAAAGGCGACGGTCCGTTCACCGTATTCGCCCCCACCAACGCCGCTTTTGAAAAACTGCCCGCCGGCACGGTCGAAACGCTGTTGCAGCCCGAGAACCAGGGCCAGCTTGCCAGCATCCTGACCTATCACGTCGTGCCCGGCGCCGTGACTTCGGACCAGCTGGCCGGTCAGCGCCTGAACGTGGAAACCGTGCAGGGCCAGACCGTTCATATCGACGCCCGGCACGGTGTGCGCGTTAATGGTGCGCGGGTGATCCAGGCCGATGTCGCAGGCCGCAACGGCGTGATCCACGTCATCGATTCGGTTCTGTTGCCGAACTAATCCTTTGCGCAGGCCGGAATTGTTTTCGGCCTGCGCCCCGGCTTTTCCACCCACAATTGTTATTGCCCCATTTTTGCCCCATTCCGGCCATTTCCTTTTCTTGTTTCAATCCGGCGCTGTTACAAATTCTCCAAACAATAAAGGCGGTTAGCGCTGCGGGCAGCGCCCTTTCGAGCTGTAAGGCCACAATAATGACGCATTTCGAAAGGACGCCGGATGCCCAATCAGATTGCCGCTTCGCCCCTAAATGACATCCTGACCGGAACCGACGCATCCGACACCGCCGATATGGGCATGGGCGACGACAGCATCGACGCCGCCGGCGGGTCCGACGTGGTGGCGGGCGGCGATGGCAATGACACATTGCATGGCGGCAACGGCAACGATTGGCTAGATGGCGGCGCGGATGACGACCTGCTGGCTGGCGGCACCGGAAACGACACGCTGATCGGCGGCGCCGGCAACGACCTGCTGGATGGCGGCAATAACGACGACCTGCTGATCGCGGGTGACGGCGACGACACGCTGCGGGGCGGCAATGGCGATGACGTTCTGATTGGCGGGGACGGCAGCGCCTATCTCGACGGTGGCGCGGGCTTTGATACGCTGTTCGGCGGCGCTGGCAGCGATGTTTTCGCTCTGACCGGCCAGACCGGCGCCGACATGGTTTACGGCTTTGCCGATGGGACCGACCTGATCGACGTGTCGTCATTCGGCGTATCGGGGCTCGATGCGCTCAAGATCGTCGACAGCGGCGATGGGGTGCGCGTGCTTTTGACGAACGGTGCCAGCTTGACGCTGGACGGAGTGGCCGCGGCGGATATCGACGCCGCCGATTTCGTCTTTGCGCCGCCGCCCCCACCCGCAGGTGCAACAGATGGCGCCGATCGCTTTGACGGCACCAACAACGACGACACGTTCCACGGCATGGGCGGCGCCGACGACCTGCGCGGCGGCGCGGGCAACGACACCCTGACCGGCGGCACTGGCAAGGACACCATCAAGGGCGAAGGCGGCGACGACATGATCGATGGCGGCTCGGGCGCCGATCAGCTGTTCGGCGGCGATGGCCGCGACGAGATCCACGGCAGCTCGGGCAACGACAAGATCCTGGGCGGCGGCGGCAATGACACGATCTTTGGCGAGGCCGACAATGACCGCCTTTATGGCGAGGGCGGCCGCGACACGCTGTTCGGGGATAACGGCAACGACCGCATCTGGGGCGGCGCCGACAACGATTACCTGTCGGGCGGCGCGGGCAAGGACAAGCTTTATGGCGGTAACGGCGACGACACGTTGGCCGGCGGGTTCGGGGATGACGAACTGACCGGCGGCAATGGCGCCGATGTTTTCGTGTTCGAAGACCGGATGCGCGCCGACACGATCACCGATTTCCAAGACGGGATCGACCTGCTGGATTTCTCGGCCTTCGGCCTGACCGGCCTGGGCGACCTGACGTTGACCCAGGTCGGCGCCGATATCGAAATTCGGGTCAACACCCGCGATGTGCTGACGCTGCAAGGCGCGGACCTGGCCGATCTGGACGCATCTGATTTCATCTTTGCCGCGCCCATCCTGCCCGAACCGCCGCTGCTTTTGGGCTAAGCGGCGCCTGCATGACAAAAAAGGCGGGGATTTCTCCCCGCCTTTTTCGGTTTCGGGCCAGCGGCGCTTAGTGCACCACCGCGTCGTCCGGTTTGGGCTTGTTCGTGGCGCCCACGCGGTCGCCGATGATCAGACCCTCGGCCCCGGCGGTTACCGGCACCACGCTGTCGTCGGTCACGTCACCCGCCAGGATCGCCTCGGCCAGCGGATCCTGCAGCGCCTTCTGGATCACCCGCTTCAGCGGGCGCGCGCCATAGACCGGATCATAGCCTTCATCGGCCAGCCAGGTCTTGGCCGCGTCATCCAGCTCCAGCCGGATTTTCCGGGCGGCCAGCCGCTTTTGCAGGCGGGCCAGCTGGATTTCCACGATGCCGTCCATCTGGCCGCGGTTCAGCCGGTCGAACACAACGATTTCGTCCAAACGGTTCAGGAACTCGGGGCGGAAATGCGCCCGCACCGCGTCCATCACGTCGCGCTTGGCTTCGGCCGCATCCGACCCGTCAGGCAGCTGGCTCAGCGCCTGGCTCCCCAGGTTCGAGGTCAGCACGATCAGCGTCTGCTTGAAATCGACCGTGCGGCCCTGACCATCGGTCAGCACACCATCGTCCAGCACCTGCAACAGCACGTTGAACACTTCGGGATGGGCCTTTTCGACCTCGTCGAACAGGATCACCTGGTAGGGCCGGCGCCGCACCGCTTCGGTCAGCACGCCCCCTTCGTCATACCCGACATAGCCCGGAGGCGCGCCGATCAGGCGGGCAACGCTGTGCTTCTCCATGAACTCGGACATGTCGATGCGCACCATCGCCTGGTCGTCGTCGAACAGGTAATCGGCCACGGCCTTGGTCAGCTCGGTCTTACCCACGCCGGTCGGGCCCAGGAACAGGAAGCTGCCCAAGGGCCGGTTCTCGTCGTTCAGGCCCGCACGGGCACGGCGCACGGCGTTCGACACGGCCTTGACGGCAGCATCCTGGCCGATCACGCGGCGGTGCAACTCGTCCTCCATGCGCAGCAGCTTGTCACGCTCGCCTTCCAGCATTTTCGAGGTCGGGATACCCGTCCAGCGTTCGACCACCTGGGCGATCTGCTCGGGGCGCACCGCCTCTTCGACCATCACGCCGTCATCCTCGGCCTGCTCGGCCTCGGACAGCTGCTTTTCCAGCTGCGGGATGATGCCGTAAGACAGCTCACCCGCCTTGGCCAGGTTGCCCTCGCGCTTGGCGATGTCCAGCTCGGCGCGGGCGCGATCCAGCTGTTCCTTCAGGTCGCGGGCCGATTGCAGCTTGTCACGCTCGGCCTGCCAGCGCGCCGTCATCTCGGCGGACTTGTCCTGCAGGTCGGCCAGCTCTTTTTCCAGCTTTTCCAGACGGTCCTTCGACGCGGCGTCGTCTTCCAGCCGCAGCGCCTCGGCCTCGATCTGCATCTGCAAGATCTGGCGGTCCAGCGCGTCCAGCTCTTCGGGCTTGCTGTCCACCTCCATCCGCAGGCGGCTGGCGGCCTCGTCCACAAGGTCGATCGCCTTGTCGGGCAGGAAGCGGTCGGTGATATAGCGATGGCTCAGCGTGGCCGCCGCAACCAGCGCGCTGTCGGAAATACGCACACCGTGGTGCAGCTCGTATTTCTCCTTGATGCCGCGCAGGATCGAAACCGTGTCTTCGACCGTCGGCTCTTCGACCATCACGGGCTGGAACCGGCGGGCCAGGGCCGCGTCTTTTTCCACGTATTTGCGGTATTCATCCAGCGTGGTCGCACCGATACAGTGCAGCTCGCCCCGCGCCAGCGCCGGCTTGATCAGGTTGGCCGCATCCATCGCGCCATCCGTCTTGCCCGCACCCACCAGCGTGTGCATCTCGTCGATGAACAGGATGATTTCGCCAGCGGCGGCGGTGATCTCGCTCAGGATCGCTTTCAGGCGCTCTTCGAATTCGCCGCGATATTTCGCCCCGGCGATCAGTGCACCCATGTCCAGCGCCATCAACGTCTTGTTGCGCAGCGACTCGGGCACATCGCCATCGACGATGCGCAGGGCCAGACCCTCTGCAATCGCGGTCTTACCCACGCCCGGTTCCCCGATCAGAACGGGGTTGTTCTTGGTCCGGCGGCTCAACACCTGCATCGCGCGGCGGATTTCGTCGTCGCGGCCGATGATCGGGTCGATCTTGCCTTCGCGGGCGGCCTCGGTCAGGTCACGCGCGTATTTCTTCAGCGCGTCATACCCCTCTTCGGCGCTCGCCGTGTCGGCAGTGCGGCCCTTGCGGATATCGTTGATCGCCTCGTTCAGCTTTTGCGGCGTCACCGCACCGGCATCCAGCGCGTCCTTGGCCTTGGATTTCACCATCGCCAGCGCCATCAGCAGCCGTTCGACCGGCACGAAGCTGTCGCCTGCCTTGGTGGCGATCTTTTCGGCCTCGTCGATCACGCGGGCCATGCTGTTATCCAGGTAAACCTGGCTGGCGTCACCGGTGACCTTGGGCAATTTGCCCATCGCGACATCCAGCGCCTCGGTCACGCGTTCGGGCGCGCCGCCGGCGCGTTTGATCAGGTTGCTGGCCAATCCTTCGGGATCATCCATCAGCGCCTTCAGCAGATGCTCGGGCACCAGACGCTGGTGATTTTCGCGCATGGCGATGGTCTGTGCGGCCTGGATGAAACCGCGCGACCGTTCCGTGAACTTCGACAAGTCCATGGTCGTTCTCCTTTTTCAAAGCGCCCGGTGTCTTGCGGCGCCCGCTTGGCGGCACGCCCCGGTTCGGGCCTCGTCACCAATGTGTGATCGCGGCCCACACCGTTCAAGTCCTACCCGGTCGAATAGGCGACGCCACGTAAACGTATAGGTGAAAAAGACGCCGCGCTTTGACCTCAATCAGACCACATTCCGTCATTAACCATTGGATCAGGCATTGAAAAACTGTGCTTGGGGCGAGGAGACGAAGATGCATATCGAGAACGTGGAATTCAGCAATCTGAGCGTCGAAAAAGGCATGTGTTTCGGGGTGGTCACCCTGCTGACACGCGCGGGCGCCACCCACTGCGCCTGCCAGATCGCCGCCAGCGCGGGCCAGTCACTGGGCGCGCTTCAGGGGGCGCTGCTGCATGACGCGCTGCGACAGCTCAAGCGGATGCCCGAGTTTCGCCGCAACGCCGCAAAGATCACGCTCAGCCCGCTTCTGAAAGAAACCGGTCTTCCGCTCGCCGCTTGACGCGCAGCACAAATCTTTCGACAAGGGCGGCACCCAGACCCGTAGGAGCCGCCGATGTCCGATGACCGCCTGATCGTTGCCCTTGATGTGCCCAACGCCTTGGCCGGGCTGCAACTGGCCGAACGCCTGGGCGACACCGTCAGCTTCTACAAGATCGGGCTGGGCATGTTGACGGGCGGTGGCCTGGCGCTGGGCAACGAGCTGAAGCAAGAGCACGGCAAGCGCATTTTCCTGGACATGAAACTGTTTGATATCGGCGCCACGGTGGAAAACGCCGTGCGCGGCCTGGCGCAGTTCGACCTCGATTTCCTGACCGTTCATGGCGATCCGCATGTGGTGCGCGCCGCCAAGGAAGGCGCCGCCGGCAGTCAGACGAAAATCCTGGCCGTGACAATCCTGACGTCGCTTGATCGGGGCGATC
>JAASTF010000087.1 GCA_021767525.1 Paracoccaceae bacterium | reverse complement strand
TGCAGCGCGGCGAGGTGACCGAGGACAACAAGAAACCCGACCGCGCCAGCCTGCCCAAAGGCTGGGAGCCGGACGAGATGGACCTGGAAAAGGCGCTGACCCTGCTTAGCCTGCCGCGCGTCGTGGGCGAGCACCCCGAGGGCGGCACGATCAGCACCAATTTCGGGCGTTACGGGCCTTACGTCATGCACCAGCTGCCCGACGAGGCGAAGCCGGTCTATGCCAACCTGAAAGACCCCGCCGACGTGTTCGAGATCGGGATGAACCGCGCGGTCGAGCTGTTGGCCGAAAAGCGCGCCAATCCGGGCGGGCGCGGACGCACCGCCGCCAAGGCCCTGAAAGAGCTGGGCGAACATCCCGAAGAGGGCGGTCCTGTGAACGTGATGGACGGCCGCTATGGCCCTTACGTGAAATGGGGCAAGGTCAACGCCACCCTGCCCAAGGACACCGACCCCGAAACGGTGACGATGGAGATGGCGGTCGAGCTGATTGCCGAAAAAGCCGCCAAAAAGGGCGGTGGGCGCAAAAAAACCACCAAGAAAAGCGCCAAGAAATCCTGACACGACGGCGGCGCGGCGCACCGATGGCGCCGCACCGCACCAGTGTGCCGTGGTGCACCTTCACGTTGACTCTGTGCTCTGCACCCGGCAAGACATGGCCCAACAATGAAATTCAGGGAGACACCCATGAAAAAGGTCTATTCTTCGGCGGCCGAGGCGCTCGACGGGGTTCTGCATGACGGGATGTTGATCGCCGCCGGCGGCTTTGGCCTGTGCGGCATTCCCGAATTGCTGATCGATGCCATCGCGGACAGCGGCGTGAAGGATCTGACCGTGGCCTCGAACAACGCGGGCGTCGACGATTTCGGCCTGGGCAAGCTGCTGGCGACGCGCCAGGTGAAAAAGATGATGTCGTCCTATGTGGGCGAAAACGCCGAGTTCATGCGCCAATACCTGTCGGGCGAGCTGGAGCTGGAATTCAACCCGCAGGGCACCCTGGCCGAGCGGATGCGCGCCGGCGGTGCGGGCATTCCCGGTTTTTACACCAAGACCGGCGTCGGCACGCAGATCGCCGAGGGCAAAGAGGTCAAGACCTTCGACGGCGAAGAGTATATCCTGGAACGCGGCATCTTTGCCGATCTGTCGATCGTCAAGGCGTGGAAGGCCGACACCACCGGCAACTGCATCTTCCGCAAGACCGCCCGCAACTTCAATCCGCCGGCGGCGATGTGCGGCAAGGTCTGCGTGATGGAGGTCGAAGAGATCGTCGAGCCCGGCCAGTTGGACGCCGACGCGATCCACCTTCCGGGCATCTACGTTCATCGCATCATCCAGGGCAAGCACGAAAAGCGGATCGAACAGCGCACCACGCGCCCGCGTCCGGCGGCCTGACAGGGGTAAAGGTCGTGCACGATCAAGACGTGACCATGGTTCTGACCGACAGCGAGGTGCTGTTGGGGTTTTCGCGTCTGAGCATCGCGATGATTATCACGAACCCGCAATTGGACGATAACCCGATCATCTACGTCAACGATGCGTTCGAGCGCACGACCGGCTATTCCCGCTCGGCGGTGATCGGGCGCAACTGCCGCTTTCTGCAAGGCGACAAGACCGACAAGCGCGATGTCGACCAGATTCGCAGCGCCGTGTCCGAAGGGCGCGACGTGTCGGTTGATATCCTGAATTATCGCGCCGACGGCACGCAGTTTCACAACCGGCTTATCATCGCGCCGATCCACAATGAACACGGCGAGGTGATTTATTTCCTGGGTATCCAGAAAGAGCTGCAACCCGGCGACCGCGCCTCGGAAAATCAGATCGAGCATACTCACCTGGACATGATCCGCAGCCGCGTCGAGCAAGACCTGGCGCTGGTTCTGGGCGGGCTGCAAAAGCTGCGCAGCACCGACAGCGTCAACCTCACGCGTGAGGCTGAGGCGCTGCCGCGCCGGCTGGAATGCCTGCAACTGGTCTACGAGGAAATGAAACTGTCCGATCGCCGGGTGAATGACGGTTTCATCGACCTGGGCAGCCTGCTGAGCCGCGTCGCCAACGCGATTTCGTTCCATGACGGTCGGGTGGGCATCCGCTTTAACCAGTTCATCGAGCCGATCTCGGTCAACCTCGAGGCGGCCACCCGCATCGCCCTGACCATGAGCGAGGTCGTCAGCAATGCGTTCCGCCATGCCTTCGAGGGGATGCAGCAGGGTTATATCGAGCTGCGCGTGACGCAACTCGCGGCGGGCGGTTTGCGGATCATGGTGTCGGATGATGGCGTGGGCCTGCCCGCGCGCGTGGAATTTCCAAGCGACAAGACGCTGGGCGGGCAGCTGGTGGCCGAGCTGCTGGACGGCCTGGATGCAACAATCAACGTGGCCCGTGGTGCCGCAGGCACCGTCGCGATGATCGACGTGCCGGTGGGCTTTACGGATCAATAGCAAAAGGGGTGACGCATATGCCTTGGGATCGGAACGAAATGGCGGCACGCGCCGCACAGGAACTGGAAGACGGGATGTATGTGAACCTGGGCATCGGCATTCCGACGCTGGTGTCCAACTATATCCCCGACGGCGTCGAGGTGACGCTGCAATCGGAAAACGGCATGCTGGGCATGGGCCCCTTCCCCTACGAGGGCGACGAGGACCCGGACCTGATCAATGCCGGCAAGCAGACGATCACCGAACTGCCCCACTCGGTCTATTTTGACAGCGCCATGAGCTTTGGCATGATCCGCGGGGGCAAGATCGCGATGGCGATCCTGGGCGCGATGGAGGTCAGCGAAAAGGGCGATCTGGCCAACTGGATGATCCCGGGCAAGCTGGTCAAGGGAATGGGCGGCGCGATGGACCTGGTGGCCGGTGTCGGCCGCGTGGTGGTGGTGATGGATCACACCAACAAGGCGGGCGAGTCCAAGGTGCTGAAAGATTGCACCCTGCCGCTGACCGGCAAGGGCGTGGTCGACCGCATCATCACCAATCTCGGCGTGCTGGATGTGACGCACAAGGGGCTGCACATCGTGGAAACCGCGCCTGGCGTCAGCCGCGACGACCTGATCGCCGCGACCGAGGCGACGATCGTCTGAACTGGTGGGTTTCTGAATTGCCAAAGGCCGCGCCCGCCGGGTGCGGCCTTTTTCATGAGCCGAGGTTGAACACGCAGCCGTCCGACACAAGCTGCGGCGGCGTCTTGCACAAGGCACGCGCCACCGCAAAGGCGGCCAGCACCTTTGGCACGTAATCGCGGGTTTCGGCATAGGGCGGCACGCCATCATGCTTTTTCACGGCGTTCTCGCCCGCGTTATAGGCGGCAAGCGCCAGGATGGCGTCGCCGTCGAATTCCTTGAGCAGCCAGTCCAGATAGGCCACGCCGCCCTTGATATTGTCCTGCGGGTCCAGGCTGTCGGCCACACCGAACCGGGTGGCGGTGGCCGGGATCAACTGCATCAGCCCCTGCGCGCCGGCGCTGCTGACCGCATCCACCCGTCCGCCGGATTCGACCGAGATCACCGCAAGCGCCAGCGCCGGTGACACGCCCGTGCCCACCGTGTTCAGCAAAAGCGGCACTTGCTGCTCGCGCGCGATGCGCAAAAGGTCGGACAGGCGCGGCGCGGCGACCCCCTGCCCCTCGGGCGGGTTGTTCAGGCTGTTCAGCGCCGGATCCAGCCGCGCAGGGCCCGCCCCTTCGCGACCGGGAGACACCGCTTGCCAGAACCAGTCATAGCGCGGCCTTGGCGCGGCCGGGGCATCGGCGGCCTCGGGCTTGGCCGCGACCGCGGGCTGGGCCTGCGGTTCGATCTGCGGGATCTTGGGGCGCTCGCCCTTCTTGGGCGGGCTGACCCGTTTGAAAGTGAAATCGGGAAAGGGTTTGGGCCCTTCGGCCAGAACCGGGGCCGCGACCCCCGTCGCAACCGCAAGCGCCAGCCACCATGCGCGCCGTTTCATCGCCAGACCTGCCTTTTTGTTTTTCGCTCTGCTCGTTGCGGGGAACCTTAAGGAATCACGCCTGAAAAGCCAATTCCAAAGCCGAAAAACCCGCCCTTTTGCCTGGTTTTCCCGATCATAGCCCCCGGAAAACACGGCCGCGTTAAAATTTTTATATCGAAAAATCAGAGCCTTAATCAGAATTCAGTGGGAAGAGGTTAAGTTTTCCAAAATGGTTCGATTGCTGCCCCAATCGTGCCCGATTGTGTTGGCTAATTAACGCCATACCACGGCGGCGTTGGGCCTGTTTGAGAGCCGAGCCCAGCATGAACCCTGTCTGGTTACGAACCTGAGAAATCTGATCCTTTGGAGGGACAAACCATGATGAACTTTATCAAAAACTTCCGCAAAGACGAAAACGGCGCCGTGACGGTGGACTGGGTCGTTCTGACCGCAGCCGTTGTTGGCCTGGCCATCGCAGCCTACGGCGCGATCGAAACCCAGACCGACCTGCTGTCGAAAGACGCCGCGCTGAACATCTCGAACGAGATCGGCAAGTAATTTCGCAGGGGCGCCAACACGGCGCCCGGCGAAATCGCGGACAAGGGTCGCCTGCATATGCAGGCGGCCCTTTTCCTTTGGCAAGACGGGCCCAGGGGCTGCCGCCACGGCAACCAGACAGGATTCGACTGGCACGCGAATACGACGGGATTTCCGGCAAAATTCTCTAAAACGCCCCGAAATTGCCTTTCTTTCCCGCCCCGCGTCCCAATTCATGCCGCATTTGCCCGGGATAAACGCATCATACCGAGACGGCCCCGCCCCCAGAGGGAAAACACGGGTCGGGAATATCCGGATCGGTAGGGCAACCTGAGAAACCGATCCTATGGAGGGATTTACCATGATGAACTTTATCAAGAATTTCCGCAAAGACGAAAACGGCGCCGTGACGGTGGACTGGGTCGTTCTGACCGCAGCCGTCGTTGGCCTGGCCATCGCAGCCTATGGCGCGATCGAAACCCAGACCGACCTGCTGTCGAAAGACGCCGCGCTGAACATCTCGAACGAGATCGGCAAGTAATGATTGCCGGCGCCTTGCGCCGCAATCATGGCACGTCGGGGGGTCGCCTGTATGTTGGGCGGCCCCTTTTCTTATCCGGCCCACGCATTTTCTTGAAGATTTCCGGAATTCGCTGCGCCTGAACCCAATTTTTGCCCCATTCCGGTGGCAAGTCATAGTCGACCTGTTCCCTGCGCCTGTGTGAGAGCCGGCATAGTGCCGACGGGTTGGCACCAAACAAGAGATCCCACGGAGGATAAGATGTTGAAGATTGTTAATCGTTTCCTGCGCGATGAAAGCGGCGCAGTGACCGTCGACTGGGTTGTGCTGACCGCCGCTGTCGTCGGCCTGGCAACCGCCGCCTATATCGGCATCGAGACCCAGACGAACCTTCTTTCGGCCGATGCGGCCGTCAATATCGGTTCGGAAATCGGCAAGTAAAAGGCAGACGCGCCCGGGGCTTGTCCCGGGCGCATTCGCACCCCCTGCCTGCCGCGACCGGACCGCCCCCTTGGCGGCCTGACGGCAAGCGAAACCCGGCACGGCGGGCATGTCCGCCAGATGCCGCGTAATAAAAGAGGTAACAGCATGCGGGTAGTCTTTGGATTGGTCTTGGTCGCCGGCCTCGCGCTGGCCGGTTTTGCCGTTTACATGGCCAAGAATTACATCGCCAGCTATCAGGCCAAACTGGCCGAGGCGAACGCGGTGAAGGAACAACTTGTGAAAACCGTGCCGGTTTTCGTTGCGGATCGCCAACTGAAATACGGCGAGATCCTGACGGCCGAGGACGTGCGCCAGATCCGCTGGCCCGAAACCGCCGTGCCCGAAGGCGCGTTCATCAAGGAAGAAGAGCTTTTCCCGACCAACACCGACGAACAGCGCCGCGTGTTGCGCACGATGGAAAAGGACGAGGCGATCCTGGCGGTCAAAGTGACCGAACCCGGCCAGGAGGCCGGCATCACCTCGCGGCTACAGCGCGGCATGCGCGCCTTCGCGATCGAGGTTGACGTGGCCAGCGGCGTCTCGGGCTTTCTGATGCCGGGCCACAAGGTCGATGTCTACTGGACGGGCGAAGTGGCCCGTGCCGGCGGCGCGCGCAACACCGAAAGCCGCTCGGAAGTGACCAAGCTGATCGAAACCGGGGTCAACGTGATCGCCATCGACCAGTCGGCCAACAGCGAAAACACCGGCGCGACCATCGCCCGTACCGTCACCGTTTCAGTGCGCCCCGAGCAGGTGGCCAGTCTGGCGCTGGCGCAATCGACCGGGCGGCTGTCGCTGGCCCTGGTGGGCTTTGGCGATGACACCGTGTCCGAGGCGATCGAGATCGACCAGCGCAAGCTGTTGGGCCTGGCCGCCGTCGTGGTGGAGGAAGAGGAAAAGGAAGAGGTCTGCACCATCCGCACGCGCCGCGGCGCCGAGATGGTCGAGATGGAGATCCCCTGCACCAACTGACCGCATCCTACCCGCTGAAAAAACGGCCGGCCCCTTGGGTCGGCCGTTGCCGTTCAGACCCGCCTGTTGCCCTTTATCCACATGAGCAATCCGGGCGAACAGCTTGATTCTTGCATAAAATCTGAAATTCGTGCATGGTCTGAAAAAATAAGGCCGAAAAGGCCGTATAACCGAGGCGTGATCGAGAGGCAGGTCACATGAAAATTGATAAGCTATTGAAGGCGGCTGTTGCCGGCCTTGCACTGACGGTTGCACCGATCATGCTGGCCGACCCCGCAGTTGCAGAATCCCTTCGCGTCGTAAAGCGCGGCACGGAATCGACGCTCAGCGTGCCGATGAACCGCGCTGTCGTCGTCGAAAGCGAAACCCCCTTCGCCGAACTCAGCATCGCGAACCCGGCCATCGCCGATATTTCGTCGCTGAGCGATCGCACGATCTATGTGCTGGGCAAGTCGCCGGGTCTGACGACCCTGACCTTGCTGGACGCGAACGGGCGGCTGATTACCAACGTGAACGTGCGTGTGGCAGCCGATATCTCAGAGTTCAAAGAGCGTATCCGGCAGATCATGCCGGGCGAGAAGATCGAAGTGCGCACCGCCAATGACGGCATCGTGCTGTCGGGCATCGTGTCGAGCGCCTCCAAGATGCAGCGCGCGCTGGACCTGGCGGAACGATACGCGCCCGAGCGGGTGTCGAACCTTATGAGTGTCGGCGGCGTGCAGCAGGTGATGCTGAAAGTGCGCTTTGCCGAGATGGAGCGCAACGTGTCGAAATCGCTTAGCGCCTCGCTTGCGCTGAACGGCAGCCTTCTGGGTGGCGACCTGGGCGTTTCGGGCGGCACCAACACCAACGCCAACTCGGTCTCGCAGGGCAACTCGCTGTCCGGCTCGATCCCCTCCACCAGCGAACAGAACGGCGCCATGCTGTTTGGTTTCAACGCCGGATCGGTCGAAGTGGGCGTTCTGCTGGAAGCCCTTGAAAGCAAAGGCGTTATCCGCACCCTGGCCGAGCCGAACCTGACCGCCCTTTCGGGCCAGGAAGCCAAGTTTCTGGCCGGCGGCGAATACCCCGTGCCGGTCAGCCAAAGCGACGGCCGCGTGACGGTGGCGTTCAAACCCTTCGGGATCGAGCTGAACTTTATCCCGCGCGTGCTGGACGACAAGCTGATCAACCTCGAGCTTGAGGCAGCCGTGTCGGAAATCGACCCGACCCGCGGCTTTGAGCTCAACGCGTTCAAGATCGACGCCTTCAAGCGCCGCGAGGCCACCACCACGGTCGAGCTGCGCGACGGCGAAAGCTTTGCCATCGCCGGGATGCTGAAAGACGACTTCCGCGACCTCAGCGGCCAGGTGCCGTGGCTGGGCGACATCCCCGTTCTGGGCGCGCTGTTCCGCAGCGCCGAATACCAGCGGTCGCAGTCTGAACTGGTGATCATCATCACCGCGCACCTGGTGACGCCAACCCGCGGCGAGGCCCTGAGCCTGCCGACCGACCGCGTCAAACCCCCGTCGGAAAAGGATCTTTTCCTGCATGGCCGGGTCCAGAGCAACACCGGCACCTCGCGTCAGTTGAAAGGCGCGGCGGGCGAAGTGGCCAAGCAGGATTTCAAGGGATCCTACGGCTACGTGATGGACTGATAGGGAGCAAGGCAGATGTACAAAGCAATCGCACTTACCGGCCTTGTGGCCCTCAGCGCCTGCAGCGAACGGCAGATGGCCAGCTCGAGTTTCTGGCGCGAGGCGGGGATCCTGCACAACGACGCGGATTTCGGCAACGCGACCATGAACAACACCCAGATCCACAATGGCGAACGCAGCTATATCCTGGACCTGGCCAATCGCTTCTCGCGCGAAGTGCCCTCGATGGTGAATTTCGCCTTCAACTCGTCCGAGCTTGACGCGAACGCCCGCGCGATCCTGGCCCGCCAGGCCGACTGGATCCGCCAGTTCCCCGAGGTCAAGTTCCGCGTCTATGGCCATACCGACAAGGTGGGATCGAACGCCTATAACAAACGTCTGGGGATGCAGCGCGCCCGCGCGGTCGTGCATTACCTGACATCGCTGGGCATCAGCCGCTCGCGCCTCGAAGCGGTGGTCAGCTACGGCGAAACGCAGCCGCTGGTGGTGACCGATGGCCGCGAGCGTCGCAACCGCCGCACCGTGACCGAGGTTTCGGGCTTTTTGGGCCGCAACCCCACCGTCATGGACGGCAAATACGCCGAGATCATCTATCGCGAATACGTGGAAAGCGCGACCGCGCCCACGGGCATCGAAGGCATCACCGGGACGAGCTTCGAAACCGGTCAATAACAAGAATACTGAAATCGTTAACTGTGAAAGGCGGGCGCAACAATGCAGCCCGCCTTTTCTTATCGTCAGAAGATAACGCACAATTTCGATCTTTTGGCCGCAATCTCGCCCACATTCTCCGACATCTTCGCTTGGAGTGAATAAGCGGTCCGACGAGTCGGGCCCGGGACTTACCCCGCGCGCCACGGCTGGTGGGCAGTCCTGTAAAAAAGGATGTGAGGCAAATGACGAGTAACGCGCAAATGGTCCCGGAGTCGAGCCCGATCCTCGCGTGCACGATCAGCAGGGATGTGCAGAATTTCGACTTGCTGATCGAGGATATGGAAACCGCGATGGGCGAAACCTGGGGCGACCTGGGCTTTGCCGAGGCGCTTGCCTTTTTCGGTCAACCCGAGGCCGAGAACCTGGAATTCGTGGCGCTGGCCATGGATGCCGAGGACGAAGACAACCTGGTGATGCTGAGCGAGATCATCAGCCGCGCCAAGGTGAACGATGTCAAGGTCATCCTGATCGCCGAAGATGTCAGCCCCGCCGCATTGCACCAGTTGCTGCGCCAGGGCGCGGATGAATTCGTGCCCTACCCTCTGCCCGAGAACGAGCTGCAGGCCGCGATCGACCGCCTGCGCGCCCCTGCCCCCGACCCCTATGCCGACATGCCCGAAGACGAGGCCGCCCCCCGCGCCCGGCGCGGCAGCGGCAAATCGCGCGAAGGCGTGGTTCTGGCGGTGCACGGCCTGGCCGGCGGCAGCGGTGCGACCACCCTTGCGGTAAACCTGGCGTGGGAATTGTCGCAGGCGGCCAAAAAGGGCGAAACGCCGCCCAAGGTCTGCCTGCTGGATCTGGATCTGCAATACGGCGCTACGGCCACCTACCTGGACCTGCCGCGCCGCGAAGCGGTGTTCGAACTGCTGAGCGACACCGAGTCGATGGATGACGAAAGCTTTCAGGCGGCCATGGTCGGCTACGAAGAGGCGGTTCAGGTTCTGACCGCCCCGCCGGAAATGCTGCCGCTTGACCTGATCACCTCCGAAGACGTGTCGCGCATCATCGAGGTCGCGCGCCACCATTTCGACTACGTGGTGATCGACATGCCGCACACGCTGGTCCAGTGGAGCGAAACCGTGCTGAACCAGGCCCATGTCTATTTCGCGATGATCGAGCTGGATATGCGGTCGGCGCAGAACACGCTGCGGTTCAAGCGGCTGTTGCAGTCCGAGGAAATGCCCTTTGACAAGGTCCGTTTCATCCTGAACCGGGCGCCGAAATTCACCGATCTGAACGGCAAGGCCCGCGTCAAGCGGATGGCCGAAAGCCTGGGCATCTCGATCGAGGTGCTGTTCCCCGATGGCGGCCGCCCGGTCACGCAGGGTGCCGATCACGGGCAGCCCCTGGCCCTGAGCGCGGCCAAGAACCCGCTGCGCAAGGAAATCGCCAAGCTGGCCCAGAACCTGCACGAGCTGGGCCAAAGCGACGCCGAAGAAGCTGCTTGATGGATGTAAGGACGTAACCGATGTTTTCGCGCTACAAGAAACCGAACGCCCCTGCCGCCGCACCCGGTGCGCCCAAACCCGCGCAGGCCCCCGGCCCCAAGGCCAGCGCGCCGCAACCCGTCGCGCCCAAGGCAACCCCGAAACCGATGCCCAAGCCTGACCAGATGCGCAAGTCGGCCGCCAAGGCCGCCGCGCAATCGGTGCCGATGGACAAGGAACGCAAGCGCAAAGAGCGGCTGGGCGAAATCAAGCTCGAGCTGCACCGCTCGCTTTTGGACAACCTCAACCTAAGCGCGATCGAGGCGGCCAGCGAAACCGACCTGAAGGCCGAGATTTCGGCCATCTCGTCCGAGGTTCTTTCGGAAAAGGGAATCGTGCTGAACCGCGAGGATCGCACGACCCTGAACCAAGAGCTTTATGACGAGGTGCGCGGCCTTGGCCCGCTGGAAACGCTGCTCAAGGATGACACGGTCAACGATATCCTGGTGAACGGCCCGCAACGCATTTTCGTGGAACGGGCGGGCAAGCTGGAATTGACCGACATCACCTTCAAGGATGAACGG
>JAASTF010000086.1 GCA_021767525.1 Paracoccaceae bacterium | reverse complement strand
TCGAGCGCGGGGGCGGGCAGCGTCAGGCTGTCGGAGGTGGCCAGCGCAAAGGGCGCCTGGCCCAGCTCGACCGGGTCGATGCCAAGGGCCAGGTGGTGCATGACCGGGTTGCAAACCAGCGTCGCCTCGTAAATCGCGGCCGGGTCGATGCCGGCCTCGGTCGCCAGTTCCTGCGCCAGCGTGTTCAGCGCCTCGCGCACGGTACGGGTCATTTCCTGGTCGCCGCCGGGGTTCATCATGGCGTAGCTCACGCGGCTCATCAGGTCTTCGCCAAAGCGGATCTGCGGGTTCATCAGGCCCGAGGAGGCCAGCACCGCGCCGGTATCCAGATCGCACAGGTGTCCCGCGATGGTGGTAGAGCCCAGGTCGATCGCCAACCCGTAAATGCCGCTTTCGTAAAGGCCGGGCCAGATGTCCATGACGCGCGCGGGGCCGCCGCGATGATCGCGGTAAAGCGCGACGGTGACCTGCCAGTTGCCCTTGCGCAGCGTCGGTTGCAGCTTGGCCATCAGGGGCAGATCGGCGGTGATCCGGTCAACCTCCCACTGGTCGCGCAGGGCGCGGGCCAGCCGTTCGAAATCGCCCGTGGGTTCGTGCATGTCGGGTTCTTGCACCTCGACAAAGTAAAGCCGCGTGGCCGGGTCCATCGTGATGGGGCGGGTGCTGGCGGCCTTGCGCACCACCTGGCGGTGGACCTGGCTTTCGGGGGGCACGTCGATCACCACGTCGCGCAGGATCTGTGCCTGGCAGCCCAGGCGGCGGCCCGGTTTCAGGCCGCGTTTCTGGTCATACCGTTCCTCGACCTTGTTCCATTCCGACAGCGCGTCGTCGGCCACGGTGACGCCGTGCTTGGAAAACTCGCCATAGCTGGGCGTGACCTGGCATTTCGAGCAGATGCCGCGCCCGCCGCAGACGCTGTCGAGGTCGACGCCCAGCTGGCGCGCGGCGGTCAGAACGGGGGTGCCGGCGGGAAAGCGCCCGCGCTTGCCCGAGGGGGTGAAGATGACGAGTGGATCGGTGCTCATGTCATGGCCTGGCTGTTTCACGCGTGGGCAGACCATAGTGCCTGCGCGGCTGGGCGAAAGGCGGCAAACGTCATTTTCTGCCGCTTGGGCGGCATTTGGGCGTGAAAGTTTTTCCAGATGATGATTAGCCGCGTTCAGCTGTGCCCGCGCGCGTGAAAGATGAAGCCCAGCGTGTTGAGCAAAAGCTGTGCCGCCAGGATCGCGGTGCTGCCCGTCGGGTCGTAATCGGGGGCGACCTCGACCAGGTCGATCCCCACCACATCATGCCGCTGGGCCAGCGCCTGCATCATTTCCAGCACCTCGTAATAGAGGAACCCGCCATGGCTGGGCGTGCCGGTGCCCGGCGCGATCGAGGGGCAGAAGCCGTCGATGTCGATGGTGACATAGACGCGGGCGCCAGCAGGGATGCGGGCGATCACGCCCTTCGGCCCCAGGTCGCGCGCCTGGCGCACCGACAGGATGTCAGAGCCCATGTCGCGCGCAGCGTCGTAGCCGTCTTTCGCGGTCGAGCTGACATTGCGGATGCCCACCTGCGTCAACCCGGTGACATAAGGCTTTTCGGCGGCCCGGCGCATCGGGTTGCCGTGGCCGCGGGTAACGCCGTGGCGGATATCGACGAAATCCAGATGCGCGTCGATCTGCAGGATGTGGATATCGCCCTGGCCCTCGAACGCCTCGATGCAGGGGATGTTGACCGAATGATCGCCGCCGATCACCACGGGCAGGGCGCCCGCCGCCAGCGCGGCGCGCACGCCGGTTTCGATATTGGCGTGGCTTTTGACCGTGTCGGTGTGGACGATATCGGCGTCGCCCATATCGACGATGCGGACCGAGCCGGGCAGGTAGGTCACGTCATCCTCGTGATCGTAGGCGCCTGCATGGCCGAACGAGAAAAGCGTGCTGGCCTCGCGCACGGCGCGGGGGCCGAAGCGCGCGCCGGGGCGGAACTGCGTGCCGAAATCGAAGGGCGCGCCCAGGATCGCCACATCGGCATCGAGCGCCGACCAGTCCGAAACATAGGGCCGCTTGCCGAAGGTCGAGATGCCGACAAAGGGCAGGTCCAGCCGGCCGGTGTCATAGCTGTGGGTCATGTCGGGGCCTTTATTGCAGGGTGTCGCGCCACATCTGGAAATCCGCCTCGGTCACGAGGGGGGTGGCGCAAAAGCTAAGCTGGCTGTCTGGCGCGGTGAAGCAGTCCGGCGCGCTGCGGCTGCCGGTCATGTCGTTCAGGCCGGCCATGCCGGTGTCGGGCAGGAACAGGGTGTAGGTCGCGCCGTCGGGCAGGGTGGCCAGCACCGCCTTGCCGGTGTCGGCCATCAGCGTGTCGGTGCGGCAGGCGGTTTGCAGCGTGATTTGCCCGCCCTCGCGCCTGGTGCACAGCGCGACGCCCTGGATGCAGGTCGGATCATTCGGGCCGCAATTGGCCAGCTGGGTCAGACAGCCCTCATCGCCCGCGCAGGCGGCCTCGGCCAGGGCGATGGGCCAGCCCGAGGCATAATAGCCCTGGGGCGTCTGCTGGGCCTGGGCGGCGCTGGCCAACAGGGCCAGGGCGGCGGCATGAGAGAAAAACCTGTGCATCTTGCGCCTTTGGATCGGATCGATTGCGCGGGCAGAGTGCGGGGGAATGCCGCGCGCGTCCAGAGCGAACTGGCCCCGCGCCGCGCGGCGCGGGCCAAGCCCGCCGTGCGGCGGGCTGTTGCGGCGGGCCGGCGGGCGCGCGCCGTGGCGTTTTGGGGCTTTCGCTTGCGTGGTTTGCATGCGATAGGGACGTGCCAACCGAACCCACGCACTGGAGTTGCCCCATGGAGATTCGCGAGGCCCTGACCTTCGATGATGTTCTGCTTGTTCCCGCCGCGTCGAGCGTGCTGCCTTCGACGGCGGATACGCGCACGCGGGTGACGAAATCCATCACCATGAACATCCCCCTGTTGAGCAGTGCGATGGACACGGTGACCGAGGCGCGCATGGCCATCACCATGGCGCAGGCGGGCGGCATCGGGGTGATCCACAAGAACCTGACGGTCGAGGAACAGGCCCGCGAGGTGCGGCGGGTGAAACGCTTTGAATCGGGCATCGTTTACAACCCCGTCACCCTGACGCCCGACCAGACGCTGGCCGATGCCAAGGCGCTGACCGAGCGCTATGGCTTTACCGGTTTTCCGGTCGTGGACGAGCAGCACCGCGTGGTGGGCATCGTCACCAACCGCGACATGCGCTTTGCCGAAAAGGACGACACACCGGTGCGCGTGATGATGACCCAGGACAACCTGGCCATCCTGCGCGAGCCCGCCGACCGCGACGAGGCGATCAGCCTGATGAAGGCGCGGCGCATCGAAAAGCTGCTGGTGACCGATAGGGACGGCAAGCTGACGGGGCTGCTGACGCTGAAAGACACCGAAAAGGCCGTGCTGAACCCGACCGCCTGCAAGGATTTGCTGGGCCGGTTGCGCGTGGCGGCGGCCACCGGCGTCGGCGATGCGGGGTTCGAACGGTCCGAGGCGCTGGTTGATGCGGGCTGTGACATCATCGTGGTCGACACCGCGCATGGCCACAGCGCCGGCGTGCTGGAGGCGGTGACCCGCGCCAAGACCCTGTCGAACGAGGTGCAGGTGATCGCGGGCAACGTGGCCACCCCCGAGGCGACGCGCGCCCTGATCGACGCGGGCGCCGATGCGGTCAAGGTGGGGATCGGGCCGGGCAGCATCTGCACCACGCGGATGGTAGCCGGTGTGGGCATGCCGCAGCTGACCGCGATCATCGATTGCGCGGCCGAGGCGGGCGACGTGCCGGTGATCGCCGATGGCGGCATCAAGTTCTCGGGCGATTTCGCCAAGGCGATCGCGGCGGGCGCCTCCTGCGCGATGGTGGGCAGCATGATCGCGGGCACCGACGAAAGCCCCGGCGAGGTGATCCTGTACCAGGGCCGCAGCTTCAAGGCCTATCGCGGGATGGGGTCGCTGGGCGCGATGGCGCGCGGCAGCGCCGACCGCTATTTCCAGAAGGACGCGGCCAGCGACAAGCTGGTGCCCGAAGGGATCGAGGGGCAGGTGCCCTACAAGGGGCCTGCGGGCACGGTCATTCACCAGCTGGTGGGCGGCTTGCGCGCGGCCATGGGCTATACCGGCAGCGCGACGATCGCGGACATGCATGCCAATTGCAAATTCGTGAAGATCACCGGCGCGGGCCTGAAGGAAAGCCACGTGCACGACGTGCAGATCACCCGCGAAAGCCCGAATTACCGGATCGGCTGATGGGGGCGCAGCGGTATATCGCCAAGGGGGTCGAGGTGTGGTGCCTTGAAGATGGCGCCAACACGTTCGGTGACGCGGTGTTCCCTGATCTCGACGATGCGACGCGCGCCGCCCGTCTGGCGGCGGCGGGTCTGACCGGGGCCGACACGGCGTTCAACGTCTACCTGTTGCGCCATCCCGACGGGGCGGTTGACTTGGTCGATGCGGGATGCGGCACACGGTTCGGGCCCAAGGGCGGCCTGCTGCCCGCGCGGATGAAGGCGCTGGGCGTGGGGCCCGGCGATATTCGCAACCTGATCTTCACCCATTTGCACGCCGATCATTGCGGCGGCGCGGTGCGCGATGGCGCCCCGGTCTTTCCCAATGCGCAGGTTTACGTGCACCCGGCGGATATCGCCGCGTTCAACGGCCCGAACGAGGCCGGGGCCGAGATCCCGGGCGCCTATGCGGGCCGCATCACCGAGATCGCGGATGGTGACGAACTGCCCGGCGGTTTGCGGGTCTGGGGCCTGCCGGGGCACGCGCCGGGGCATTGCGGGCTGTGGATCGGCGAGGATTTCGCGCTGGTGGGGGACATCCTGCACAGTTTCGCGCTGCAATTGCCCGATCCCGACCTGTGCCCGGTCTATGACCGCGACCCCGAGATGGCCCGCGCCTCGCGCCGCGCGGCGTTGGAGCGGCTGGCCGACAGCGGTGCGGTCTGGTCGGGCAGCCACGGCATCGGGCCGCGCTTCCTGCGGGTGACGCGCGACGGGGCGGGGTATCGGACGACGCCCGCATGACCCCTGCCGCCCGCGTCGCTGCCGCGATCGAGATTCTCGACCGTATCGTTGACGGCGCCCCGGCCGAACGGGCGCTGACAGCCTGGGCGCGTGGCGCGCGCTTTGCCGGGTCCAAGGACCGCGCGGCGATCCGCGACCATGTGTTCGACGTGCTGCGCTGCTGGCGTTCGTGTTCGGCGCTGGGCGGGGGCGTGCACGGGCGCGCATTGATGCTGGGGCTGTTGCGCGGGCAGGGGATCGACCCGGAAACGCTGTTCACCGGCGAAGGCCACGCGCCCCCGCCATTGACCCCGGCCGAGCAAGAGGCCGGCCACGTGCCCGAGGGGGCCGAGGCACTGGACCTGCCCGATTGGGTGTGGCCCGCATGGCAGCGCAGCCTTGGCGAAAAGGCCCGGAGCGTGGCCCGGGCCCTGCGCGACCGCGCGCCGGTCATGCTGCGCGTGAACACCGCCCGCACGACGCGTGAGGCGGCGGTGAAGGCGCTGGCCGAGGATGGCATTCTGGCTGAGCCCGCGGAGATCGCCGCAACCGCCCTGCGTGTCACCGAAGGCGCGCGCAGGGTGGCGCAATCGGCGCTCTATACCGATGGTCTGGTCGAGTTGCAGGATGGGGCGAGCCAGGCCTCGATACTTGAGATTCCAGCCGCAAGTTACCGCAATATATTGGATTATTGCGCCGGCGGCGGTGGCAAGGCGCTGGCCCTTGCGGCGCGGTTCGGCGTGCCTGTAACAGCCCATGACGCCGCCCCCCGGCGCATGAAAGACCTGCCCGCCCGCGCGGCCCGGGCCCGCGCGCAGGTCACGCCATGCGATGGCACGGCCGTCGCAAAGGGCGCCCCTTACGACCTGGTGTTCACCGACGTGCCGTGCTCGGGCAGCGGGGCGTGGCGCCGCGCGCCCGAGGGAAAATGGACGCTGACCGCCGACCGTCTGGCCGAGTTGACCGCGATCCAGGACCAGATCCTGCGCGAGGCGGCCGGTCTGACGGCCCCGGCTGGCGTGCTGGCCTATGCCACCTGTTCGGTGCTGGCGGCCGAGAATACCGAGCGGATTGCGCGATTTCTGGCCGAATTCCCCGAATGGCGATGCATCGCGCAGCGCCAATGGCTGCCGGGGCAAGAGGGTGACGGGTTTTTTATCGCGATACTCGAAAGAGCCGCGCTGTAGATCAACCTTTGCGGGAAAGCGTGGCTGTGTTAATCCCCGATTAACGGATCGTGCGCCAAGATGCGCCGAACGACCTTTTGAACAGGGGTTTGGGCGTGACGGAAACCGCCTTATCACCGGGGCCGCTGGCGCGCAGCGGTATGCGGATCGTGCGTCGCGCGGGGCCGATCCTGGCGCTTGCGCTGCTGTGCATCGGCGCGGCCTGGGTCTTGCCGCAGCGCGGGCCGGCGCTGGGTAGCCTGGCGATGGCGATGACGCTGCTGTTTGCGGCCGCGACCTCGGCGCTGGTGGTGCTGGCGCAGCAACGCCGCCAGAAACAGGCGCTTGCGATGATCGACGCCTTCGTGGTGAACGACGCGCTGCCGACCTTTATCACCGGGGCCGATGGCGCGATCCGCACCCGCAACAAGGCCGCCAGCGAGCTGGCCGCGCAGGCGGCCACGCTGGCCGCGGCGCTCGAGCAGAGTTTTGCCAATCCTGGCGCGGTGCTGTTCCGCGTGCAAAGCCGCGCGATGGCCGAGGGGCACGCGTCGGAAGACGTGGTGTCGCGCCGCGGGCATACACGGATCAGCGCGCATATGCTGGACGAAGGCGCGCTTTTGTGGCGGATCGAGGATATGGCGGACCGCAGCGCTGGCCCGCGCGGGCAGGTGGCGCTGCCGCTGCTGACGGTGGGGCGCAGCGGCACGATCCTGTCGATGAACGAAGCCGCACGGCGGCTGATCGGCGACCGCAGCAAATCGCTTGATCGGATCTTTCCGCACCTGCCGCTGCGCCCCGGCCATGTGCAAGAGGTGAACGCTGCCACCGGGCGCGTCTCTTGCCTGATCGCGCAAAGCGAGGGCTTGGCCGGCCGCCGCGAAATCTATCTGCTGCCACCGCCAGCCGAACTGCCGGCCGTGGGCTCGGATGCCGCGTTTCTCAATGATCTGCCGGTGGCGCTGATGCGGCTGGATGCGCGCGGGCAGGTGGTGCAGGCCAATCGAATGGCGCTGGAACTGCTGGGCCGGGACAGTTGCGATGGCGTGCTGCTGTCGTCGCTGATGGAGGGGCTGGGGCGCTCGATCTCGGACTGGCTGGCCGATGCGGTGAGCGGGCGGTTGACGCAGCGTGCGGAGTTTTTGCGCCTTACGCGCGACGATAGGGACGTGTTCGTGCAGGTTTCGCTGCACCGCACGGAAGAGCGTGACGGCGCGGCGCTGGTCGCGGTTCTGACAGACGCGACCGAGTTCAAATCGCTTGAGGCGCAATTCGTGCAAAGCCAGAAAATGCAGGCGATTGGAGAGCTTGCCGGTGGCGTCGCGCATGATTTCAACAACCTTCTGACGGCGATCACCGGGCATTGTGACCTTCTGTTGCTGCGGCACGACCAGGGCGATCCGGATTATGCCGACCTGGTGCAGATCAACCAGAACGCCAACCGCGCGGCGGCGCTGGTGGGGCAGTTGCTGGCCTTTTCGCGCAAGCAGACCCTGCGGCCCGAGGTGCTGGACATGCGCAATACGCTGGCCGACCTGACGCATCTGTTGAACCGGCTTGTGGGCGAGCGCATCACTCTGAGCCTGACCCACGATCCGGCGCTGCACGCGATCCGCGCCGACAAACGCCAGTTGGAACAGGTGTTGATGAACCTGGTGGTGAACGCGCGCGATGCGATGGCGGCGGGTGGCGAAATCCGTATCGAAACCGAGAACCTGTCGCTGAGCGCGCCGCTGACCCGCGACCGCGCGACCATGCCGGCGGGCGATTACGTGACCATCACCGTGTCGGATGACGGCTGCGGCATGTCCGACGACGTGCGGGCCCGGGTGTTCGAGCCGTTCTTTACCACGAAGGGCATCGCCAAGGGCACCGGGCTGGGCCTGTCGACGGCCTATGGGATCGTCAAGCAAAGCGGCGGCTACATCTTCGTCGACAGCGTACCAGGCGAGGGCACCCGGTTCCGCCTGTATTTCCCACGTTGGACCGGGGCCAGCGAACCGGCCGCCGCCGATCAGCGCCAAGACGCGCCGCCCGCGCCGATCCCACCCAAGATCGCGGCGAAACCGGCCGCCGGCGTTGTCCTTCTGGTCGAGGACGAGGCCCCGGTGCGCGCCTTCGCCGCCCGCGCGCTGCGACTGCGCGGGTACACCGTGATCGAGGCGGATTCGGCCGAGGCCGCGCTCGACCTGCTCCAGGATCGCGATCTGACGGTCGATGTTTTCGTCACCGATGTGGTCATGCCGGGGCGCGATGGCCCCAGCTGGGTGCGCGAGGCCTTACAGGACCGCCCCGATGTAAAGGTGGTGTTCGTGTCGGGCTATGCCGAGGAAAGCTTTGGCGACACGCAAAGGGATTTGCCGAATTCGGTGTTCCTGCCCAAGCCGTTTTCTCTGGCCGAGTTGACCGAAACGGTGCACAAGCGCCTGCACTAGCCGCGCGCCCGGCCCGCCGATATGACGGTGCCCCGCCACAGGAACGCGGCGCGGAGGCCGCGCGGGCGGCGGCAGAAAGTGGGAGCGCGGCGATTTGGGGCATGGCGCGCGTTGTTGTCGTCGGACATAACAGGTTGGCCGCGATCAGACCTGCGCCTTTTGCCGTGCCGCGGGTGCGGCGTTTGCCCGAGGCGACGCGCCGCCCACCTCTGCGGCCCTGCCTGCGGCCCTGCGGTGGCATTCTTCCAAAACCGGCGGTGCCGAGCTGCACCGGGCTGGTGCATGGGGGCGGGATCAAGAAACGCACCAGGACGAGCTTGATCTGCGCAGCGATATGGGCAGCGCTTCGCGGATGACAGGTGCATCGCTCTGGGGGCGGCAAATTGTGCATTGGCATCAGGAGGGCCAATGCGCAGGAGCACCGGTTCGGGGCGATGTGTCGACCGTGCCGCGATCAACCGAGCTGTGGCATGTGGACGGTCATTTTCCCGCGTTGGCATGGACGGGCGCAGCACCCCGATGGCCGTGTTGACCCTTGCGGGTATCGGTGGCGCTATTGCGTCGGCGTCGCGGGTTGGGGTCCGTTGGGCCACAGACCGGCGGACGGTTTTTCACGGCGACGCGCCTGGCACCAGCGCATTGGACCGGGCGCTGGTGGCGCGTCGGCATGCAGCGGTTCAGGGGGCCGCGTTCGCCCGGCTCAGCGCGCCGCGATCGACTCGTAAAGCTCGAATTCCTCGGCCTTCTTGCGCCGCAGCCGGGCCGCGACATCGGGCGACAGGCTGAGCGGCATCTCGGGCGATACATTGGCGCGGGGCAGGTCTATGCGGGTGTCGAGCCGCTGCTCGAGAAACGCGATCAGCGCGGGCTGATCCTCGTAGCGGAAAAGATGCGTGATCGCGGTGCCGTTGGGGCGCGGTTCCAGGAACTTGGCCTGGCTGCCGACATTGGCGAAACCGGGCGGCTTGCCTTGCAAATACGCCTCGACGAATGCGTCGAAGCTGATGTCGAAGGTGTTGTTGGCGCGCCCTTTCATGAAGGGGCGGCGGCGATACCGGTACCAGCTGCCCAGCCAGGACACAGGTTCCCGCATGACAGCGAGCGTTTCCATATCGTCGCAGCGCGCCGCCTTTTCGAACATCGGCCGGAAAAAGCGGTTATAGCGGTAAAGCGGCGCATGCTTCAGCTCGGGCGGATCCAGAATCACCATCGCCGCCAAGGGCGCCAGCGCTTGCTGATAGGCGGTGGTGCCGGTTTTCGGCACCGAAAGAAACACCAGTTTCTGCTTCCAAAACACCAACATCGGCGGAAATCCCCTTGCCCGAAACGCTGCCCCGCATTGCTTAAACACTTCTTAACCAAAAGCGGGAAATCTGGAAATGCGTAACATTTGTGTTGAAATGTTCCGGTTTTGGTCCCATACAGGCGAGCAGGAACAATATGCGAACAACAGGCAAGTGTTGCCGCCCCCGACAGGGTGTGGAATAACGGATCGGAGCAAACCCAATGGCAGATCTTCTCAGCATGGACAGCAAGAAAAACGCCGACAAGCAAAAGGCGCTCGATAGCGCGCTGGCCCAGATCGAACGGCAGTTCGGCAAGGGCTCGATCATGAAGATGGGCAGCGATAACCCGGTCCGGGATATCGAGGCGACCTCGACCGGGTCGCTGGGGCTGGACATCGCGCTGGGCATCGGCGGCCTGCCCAAGGGCCGCATCATCGAAATTTACGGGCCCGAATCCTCGGGCAAGACGACGCTGACGCTGCATTGCATCGCGGAAGAGCAGAAAAAGGGCGGCGTCTGCGCCTTTGTCGACGCCGAACACGCGTTCGACCCGCAATACGCCAAGAAGCTGGGCGTGGACCTGGACGAGCTGTTGATCAGCCAGCCGGATACCGGTGAACAGGCGCTGGAGATCGTCGACACGCTGGTGCGCTCGGGTGCGGTGAACATGGTGGTGGTCGACTCGGTCGCCGCGCTGACGCCGAAATCGGAACTTGAAGGCGATATGGGCGACAGCAACGTGGGCGTCCAGGCCCGCCTGATGAGCCAGGCGATGCGCAAGCTGACCGGCTCGATCAGCCGCTCGAACTGCATGGTTGTTTTCATCAACCAGATCCGCATGAAGATCGGCGTGATGTTCGGCAGCCCGGAAACCACGACGGGCGGCAATGCCCTGAAATTCTACAGCTCGGTGCGTCTGGACATTCGCCG
>JAASTF010000415.1 GCA_021767525.1 Paracoccaceae bacterium | reverse complement strand
GGGATGGCGAAGGTCTTGTGCAGGTTCAGGTGGCTGACATCGCCACCCAGATCGCCGGGGCGCGATAGGCCCACCATCGCGTTCAGGTTGGCACCGTCGATATAGACCTGCCCGCCGTGATCGTGGGTGATCTGGCAGACCTCTTTCACCGTTTCCTCGAACACGCCGTGGGTGGAGGGATAGGTGATCATGCAGCCGGCCAGGTTTTCGCTGTGCTGTTCGGCCTTGGCGCGGAAATCATCCAGGTCGATATCGCCGTTTTCGGCGGATTTCACCGGCACCACCTTCCAGCCGACCATCTGGGCGCTGGCGGGGTTGGTGCCATGGGCGCTGGTGGGGATCAGGCAGATATTGCGGTGCCCCTGCCCCTGCGCGCAATGCCAGGCGGCGATGGTCAAAAGCCCTGCATATTCGCCCTGCGCGCCGGAATTGGGCTGCATCGACATGCCGTCATAGCCGGTGATCTCGCACAGCTTTTCGGCCAGGTCCTGCACCATCGTGGCATAGCCCTGCGCCTGATCGGCAGGCGCAAAGGGGTGCATGTTGGAAAACTCGGGCCAGCTGATCGGCATCATCTCGGCCGCGGCGTTCAGTTTCATCGTGCACGAGCCCAGCGGGATCATCGCGCGATCCAGCGCCAGATCGCGATCGGCCAGGCGGCGCATGTAGCGCATCATTTCGGTTTCCGCCCGGTTCATGTGAAAGACGCCATGCGTCAGGTAATCCGAGGTGCGCACCAGCGGCTCGGGCAGGCGGTATTGCGCGTCGGCGCTTTGGTCCTTGCGGTGAATGCCGAAGGCGCGCCATACGGCCTCGATGATCGCGGGGCGGGTCGCCTCGTCAAAGGTGATGCCGACCTTGGTCTTGCCGACGCGGCGCAGGTTCACGCCCTCTTTCACCGCCGCCTGCAGCACGCCGCGTTGGAACAGCCCGACCTCGACCGTGATCGTGTCGAAAAAGCCGTCGCGCGGCTCCACCTCGAACCCGGCCTCTTCCAGCCCGCGGGCCAGGCGCACGGTCTTGCGATGGATGCGTTGCGCGATGGCTTTCAGGCCCTTGGGGCCGTGGAACACCGCGTACATCGACGCCATGACCGCCAGCAGCGCCTGCGCCGTGCAAACGTTGCTGGTCGCCTTTTCGCGGCGGATATGCTGTTCGCGGGTTTGCAGCGACAAGCGGTAAGCACGGTTGCCGTGGCTGTCGACCGACACGCCCACCAAGCGGCCGGGCATCGCGCGCTTATAGGCATCGCGGCAGGCCATATAGGCCGCGTGCGGCCCGCCATAGCCCATCGGCACGCCGAAGCGCTGGGTGCTGCCCACCGCGATATCGGCGCCCATCGCGCCTGGCTCTTTCAGCACACACAGCGCCATCGGGTCGGCGATGACGATACCCACCGCGTTGGCGGCGTGCAGCGCCTCCATCTGCGGGGTGAAATCGCGCACATGGCCATAGGTGCCGGGGTATTGGAACACCGCGCCGAACACGCGCTCGGCCTCCAGATCGTCGGGCGCGCCCACGATCACCTCGATCCCCAGCGGCTCGGCCCGGGTTTTCATCACGGCGATGTTCTGCGGGTGGCAGTTTTCGTCGATGAAGAACGCGGTCGCCTTGGACTTGGCCACCCGCTGCGCCATCGTCATTGCCTCGGCCGCCGCGGTCGCCTCGTCCAGAAGCGAGGCATTGGCGATCTCCAGCCCCGTCAGATCGGCCACCATCGTCTGGTAGTTCAAAAGCGCCTCAAGCCGGCCCTGGCTGATTTCCGGCTGATAGGGCGTGTAGGCGGTGTACCAGGCGGGGTTTTCCAGGATGTTGCGCTGGATCGCGGGGGGCGTGACCGTGCCGTGATAGCCCTGCCCGATCAAGGTGGTCAGCACGGTGTTCTGCTTGGCCACCTGCCGCATGTGATACAGCAATTCGCGTTCCGACTTGGGCTTGCCGAAATCCAGCGGCTTTTCCTGTCGGATGCTTTTCGGCACGGTTTCGTCGATCAGCGCGTTCAGGCTGGCGGCACCCACCACTTTCAGCATATCGGCCATTTCCTCGGGCGAGGGGCCGATATGGCGGCGGTTGGCGAAATCATAGGGCAGATAGTCGGTCGGCTCGAAAGGCATCGGGTTGGTCCGCTTGGCTGTCTGATGGGGAAAGGGGCACAGGCCGCACGGCCTGCGCCGGGGGGCGTGTCAGCCCACGAAGTCCTTGTAGGCGTCTTCGTCCATGAACTTGTCGATTTCTTCCATGTCCTCGACCTTCATCTTGAAGAACCACGCCTCGCCCAGCGGGTCTTCGTTGACCTTGCCGGGTTCGTCCACGATGGCGTCGTTCACCTCGACGATCTCGCCATCCAGGGGGGCCACGATGTCGCTGGCGGCCTTGACGCTTTCGATCACCACGATCTCGTCGCCCGCCGCCACTTGCGTGCCGACCTCGGGCAGTTCGACGAACACCACGTCGCCCAGCTGCGTGCTGGCATGTTCGGTGATGCCCACCACGACAACGTCATCGTCAACGCGCAGCCATTCATGATCTTCGGTGAATTTCATCTTGGTCCATCCCTGGTTGGTTCATC
>JAASTF010000085.1 GCA_021767525.1 Paracoccaceae bacterium | reverse complement strand
AGGAAGGTTTCGAAATCGACCGGGTCGAGCATCCGCAGGATCGCGCGGTGCACCTGGTTGGTGCCGGCCAGGTTTTCATAGGCCGCGGCGATGACGCTGCGATGGGTGTCTTCCAACCGGTCCAGACGCGCCTCGAGCCGGTCCATCGCCACGCCGCGCAGGTCGATCACGTTGCCGCCCATCGCCCGTTCGCTGGCCGCGACAAGGGCGCGCATCAGGTCGTGGTCGTCCAGGATCACGTCGGGTTGCGACAGGATACGGTCGCGCAGCGTGTCGTCTATCCGGGGGTTGGTCGTCATGCTCGCCTCGGTCTTGATTTGGCGTGACCTTAGCAGGCCGCCGCGCAGTTTTCTGCATGTTTTTATGTCTGGTGCGGGATTTGGCCCCCGCTTGTCAACGCATAAGGCCCGCCTGGGCGGCGGGCCTTGGGTAAAATTCTCGGAGCTGTGGCGGGGATCAGACGATCTTGATGCCGGCGGCCTCGGCGTCTTTCAGGAACTGCGCCAGCCCGGCATCGGTCAGAGGGTGCTGCGCCAGTTTCTTGATCACCTCGGGCGGGGCGGTCATCACGTCCGCGCCGATCTTTGCGGCCTCGGACACGTGGTTCACCGTACGGATCGACGCGGCCAGGATTTCGGTTTCAAAGCCGTAATTGTCGTAGATCTGGCGAATATCCGCGATCAATTGCATCCCGTCGAGGTTGATATCATCCAGCCGCCCGATGAAGGGGCTGATGAAACTCGCGCCCGCCTTGGCTGCAAGCAGCGCCTGGTTGGCGGAAAAGCACAATGTGACGTTGATCATGTGCCCCTCGGCCGACAGCGCCTTGCACGCTTTCAGACCGTCCCAGGTCAGCGGCAGCTTGATGGCGATGTTATCTGCAATGGTGGCCAGCTTGCGCCCCTCGGCGATCATGGCATCGGCCTCGGTGGCGACAACCTCGGCCGAAACAGGGCCATCGACCAGGGCGCAGATTTCCTTGGTCACTTCCAGGATGTCGCGCCCCGATTTCTTGATCAGCGAGGGGTTGGTGGTGACGCCGTCGACGATGCCCAGCTCGTTCAGCTCGGCAATGGCGTCGATCTCGGCGGTGTCGACAAAGAATTTCATTCGGGGCCTCTCTTTCGGGCGGTGGTCTTGCTCTGCCCCGCCTTTACCCCATAGACCTGTGCCCCGAAACCCCGATTTCCGAAAGGTGCGCTGGCCGATGGGCGATTTCTTTGACGAGGATCAGCTGGTCGCGGTGCTGACCACGCAGCCGCTGGACCGGCTGCTGGATTATCGCGCGCCGGAAGGCGGGTGTTTCGCGGGCGCGTTCGTCGAGGTTCCGCTGGGCCCGCGCAAGGTTCTGGGCGTGGTGTGGGGGCCTGGCAAGGGCGATTACGACCGCTCGAAAATCCGCGCGGTCACACGGGTGCTGGATGCGCCGCCCATGCGCGAAGAGATGCAGGAATTCCTGACCCGTGCGGGCGCCTACACGCTGACGCCGATGACCCAGATGCTGCGCCTGGCCACGCGTGCGCCGGGGTTGGGCGACCCGCTTTCGATGCGGCGCATCTATCGGCTGGGGCAGGGCGCGCCCGACCGCATGACCGATGCCCGCACCCGGGTGATCGAGGTGCTGCGCGACTATGGCGGGCTGGCCTTTACCCTGGGCGAGTTGGCCGAGATGGCGGGCGTTTCGACATCCGTCATCAAGGGGCTGGTCAAACAAGGTGTGGTGGCCGAAGAGGACAGCCCCCGCGACCTGCCGTTCCCGCCGCTGGACCCCGACCACGGCGGCAAGGACCTGACAGCGGCGCAGGCGGCGGGCGCCGCTCAGCTGCGCGCGGGCGTGCAGACGGGTGACTACGGCACCACGCTTCTGCGGGGCGTCACCGGCTCGGGCAAGACCGAGGTGTATCTTGAGGCGGTGGCCGAATGCCTGCGCAAGGGGCGGCAGGCGCTGGTGCTGCTGCCAGAAATCGCGCTGACGCAGGATTTCATCACCCGGGTCGAGGCGCGGTTCGGCGCGCGGCCCGCCGAATGGCATTCGGGTGTCACCATGACCGAGCGGCGCCGCATCTGGAAGATGGTGGCCCAGGGCGGGGCAGAGCTGGTGGTGGGCGCGCGCTCGGCCCTGTTCCTGCCCTATCGCGACCTGGGGCTGATCGTGGTCGATGAAGAGCACGACACGTCCTACAAGCAGGAAGAGGGCGTTTTATACAACGCGCGCGACATGGCGGTGCTGCGGGCATCGATCTGCGGGGCGCAGGTGGTGCTGGCCTCGGCCACGCCGAGCCTTGAAAGCTGGGCCAATGCCGAGGCCGGGAAATACCACAAGCTGGAGCTGGACGACCGCTTTGGCGACAGCGTGCTGCCGGAGATGCGCGCCATCGACATGCGGGCCGAGAGCCTGCCGGGGGATCGCTGGATCTCGCCCAGCCTGCAACGCGCGGTCGAGGCGCGGATGGCGGCGGGGGAGCAGGCGCTGCTGTTCATCAACCGCCGCGGCTATGCGCCGATCACGCTGTGCCGGGCCTGCGGCCACCAGATCGGGTGCGACCAGTGCGACGCGCGGATGGTCGAGCACCGGTTCCTCAAGCGGCTGGTCTGCCACCAATGCGGCGAGACGAAACCGATGCCGGAAAAATGCCCCGCCTGCGAGGCCGAGGGGCGGCTGGCCCCGGTGGGCCCGGGCGTGGAGCGGTTGAGCGAAGAGGCGCATGCGCTGTTCCCCGAGGCGCGGATCGCCACGCTGAGTTCCGACATGTTCGGATCGGCGCGCGCGCTGAAAGAGCAGATCGCTGCCATCGCGGCGGGCGAGGCCGATATCATCATCGGCACGCAGCTGGTGGCCAAGGGGCACAATTTCCCGCGGCTGACGCTGGTGGGGGTGATCGACGCCGACCTGGGGCTGCAAGGGTCCGACCTGCGCGCGGCGGAACGCACGTTTCAGCTGATGCGGCAGGTGGCCGGGCGGGCGGGGCGCGCGGAAAAGCGGGGCGTGGCCCTGTTGCAGACATTCCAGCCCGAGCACCCGGTGATCCGCGCGATCCTGGCCGGCGACGAGGAGGGGTTCTGGCGGGCCGAGGCAGCCGAGCGGCAACAGGCGGGGGTGCCGCCCTATGGGCGGATGGCGGGGATCATCATCTCGTCGCCCGATGCGCAGGTGGCCTTCGATATCGGCAACCACCTGGCGCGGGCCGACGCGCCGCTGCGGCAGTTGGGCGCGCAGGTGTTCGGCCCGGCACCCGCCCCCATCGCGCGCATCCGCGGCCGGCACCGGGTGCGGCTGCTGGTCAAGGCAGGCAAGGGCGTGGCGCTGCAACCGGCGCTGCGCGCCTGGGTCGCCCAGATTCGCCTGCCCGCGCAGGCGCGGCTGGCGGTGGATATCGACCCGCAGAGTTTTTTCTAGGCTGGCCGCGATCCAGCGGAGTGGCTGCGCCACGCATGTTATATTTGGATTGGGGGCGCTGCCCCCGTCTGCCTGCGGCAGACTCCCCCGGGATATTTATGGAGAGAGGAAGCAGGTTGGCGGCTTGCTTTTGACTGGATGGCGGCGCAGCCTGCGGCGGATGCAGGATGTGATCGTTATTGGCGCGGGGCCCGCGGGGTTGGCCTTGGCCGCGTGTTTGCGGGCCGAGGGGCGGAGGCCGCTGGTGTTGGAGCGCGAGGGCTGCGTGGGCGCGGCCTGGCGGCGGCACTACGACCGGCTGTGCCTGCATACGGACCGGGATCGCTCGCACCTGCCGATGACGCCCTTTCCGCGCGACTGGCCGCGCTATGTGCCGCGTGCGCAGGTGGTGGCCTATCTTGAGGCCTATGCCGCGCGGCATGGGGTGGCGCCAAGGTTCGGGGCCGAGGTGGCGCGGGTTGCAGGCCTGGTTGGCGGATGGTGCGTCACGCTGACCTCGGGCGAGGAATTGGTGGCGCGGCATGTGATCTTTGCCACCGGCGTGTCGGAGCAGCCCCATTGCCCGACCTGGCCGGGGCTGGACGGGTTTCCCGGCCCGGTGCTGCATTCCCGCGCCTATCGCCGGCCCGCAGACCTGCCGGGGCAGCGGGTGCTGGTGGTGGGCTTTGGCAATTCGGGCGGCGAGCTGGCCATCGACCTGGTCGAGGCGGGCCGCGAGGTCGAGATCGCGGTGCGTAGCCCGGTGAACCTGTTGCCCAAAGAGCTGTTGGGTCGGGCCATCGGCAATTGGGACGTGGTGCAAAAGCTATTTCCCTATCGCGTGGCCGATGCCATCACGGCACCGATCTTGCGGCTGATGCTGGGGGATTACCGCCGCTATGGCTTGCGGAGGGCCGCAAAGGGGCCGATTGCCCAGATCCGCGAGGACGGGCGCATCCCGCTGATCGACCTGGGCACCCTGGCGCTGATGCGGGAAGGGCGCTTGAAGGCGCGACCCGGGATCGCGCGGATCGACCGGAATGTGGTGCGTTTCACCGATGGCACGCAAAGCACCTTTGACGCGATCCTGCTGGCCACCGGGTATCGGGTGGATTTGCGGCCCTTCCTGGGGGATTTACCCGGGGTGCTGGATGACACCGGCCGCCCGGTGCGCTCGGGCGGGGAACTGGCGCCGGGGCTGTGGTTTTGTTCCTATCACACGGTGCCCAACGGCCAGCTGCGCGAAATCGCGCGCCAGGCGCCCGAGATCGCGCGGGGCGTGGCCCGCGCGCTGGATCAGGCGGCGGCTGTGGCCGTGCCGCGCTGATCGACCAGCAGATCGGTGACCATCGCGCCGATCCACATGCAGAAGAGCGCCAGCCACGCGGTGCCCGCAAAGACCGACCCGCCGGTGACGCCCGCGCCGATGGCGCAGCCGCCCGCCAGCATCGCGCCAAAACCCATCAGCACCGCGCCGAGCATCGAACGGCGCATGTTCGATGCATCGGTGAAGCCCTGGAACTGGAATTCGCCCTTCAGGATCGCCGAGACCATCGAGCCGATCACCACGCCCGGCACCAGCCCCACCGAGAATTGCAGCGCCTCGCCCCGCGACAGGAAAAACATCAGCGTATGCGCCGAGGGCCCCGAGAACGTGACGCTTTCGATCGTGACGGGGTCAAAGGCCATCTGCGCCAGGTTGTAGGTGGCGACCCAGCCGACCGCCACGGAAAAGCCGACGCCCGCGCCAAAGATGAGCCGGCTGATCGTGATGCGGTTCTTGTAGGACAGGACCAGCGCCAGCACGGCAAAGACGATGCCGATGGCCAGCCCCGCCCAGTCGGGCAGGCCAAGCGCCGACAGCAGGTTCACGTTGCGCCCGCCGCTGGTGATCCACATGGCGGCCAGGTCGTTGCGAAAGCCCGACAGGATGCCCGACAGGCTCATTTGCGCGACGACGGCAAAGATCAGCCCCGACACGACCGAGCGCAGGTTGCCCGTGGCCGCCAGCACCAGCAGGCGGCCCGAACAGCCGCGCGCCAGCACCATGCCGACGCCGAACAACAGCCCGCCGATGATCGCGCCCGACCAGCTGCCTGGCACCGCCATCTGCCGGCCTTCGACCGCATCGAACAGGCCCAAGAGCTGCGCGCTCTGCACCCAGACCAGCGCGGTCGAGAAGGTCAGGAACCACACCGCCACCTTGTCGCCCATCTGGCCGCGGGCGAATTCGACCGTTGCGGCGCGCAGGCAAAAGCGCGAGCGCTGCGCCGAGACGCCGAAAATGATGCCGGTCAAGATGCCCAGAAGGGCGGCTGTCGGGGCTTCTCCGATCCATTCGACAAGGGCAAGCAGGTCCATCGTGCGTCTCCGGGGCAGGGTGGGTTGCCCCGGTCTGTGCCATGAACGCGGCCCCGATGGCCTTGATTCAGATCAGATTGATTGAATGCGACCTGCCGTGCTTCGCAATTCGGGCGGACCGGGGCGCGAAACCGGGGCTACACAGCGATATCGACCACCGGCGTTGTTGGGAGGATGCGCCATGACCGATCTGATGCAGGACATGACCCGGGAACAGGCCCAGGCGATGGCCATGCTGGCGTTGGCCGCGATGCCGGTTTCCGTCAGCACCGAGGTCTTGGCGCTGGAAGGCGGCGAAGATCCGGCCTTTGGCGCGGTGAAATAGCGCACGCTGTTCTGCGACGACAAGACCAGCACGCAAGGCATGGTCGTGGGCGTGGCCGAGTTCGGGGCCGAGGGCACGCTGCTGCCGCATCGCCACGGCGCGGCGGAAATCTATTTCGGCCTGACGGGCAGCGGCACCGTGACGATCGAGGGCACGCCGCATCCCATCGGGCCGGGCACTGCGCTGTTCATCCCCGGCGAGGCGCTGCACGGCACGGTGGCCGGACCCGAGGGGCTGCAATTCCTGTACGTCTTCCCGCGCGACCGGTTTTCCGAGATCGATTACCGCTTTGCGGCTGCGGGGTAGGGAGACGCGACCCCCCACACTTTCCGGAATTGGATCGACCTCGATGTAGCTCCCGGTTGAGGGGTCATAGTCGCGCATCCAGTTCTGGTGCAGGCTGGTTTCGAATTTGAACCACTGGCTTGGAGGGCACAGGTCGCTATTTGCGCCGGTGGAGCTGTGAACCTCGCCGAAGGGCAGATAGCCGGCCTCCCAGATCGTCGCGACAGAGCCGTTGGTGGCGAATACCGGCTGACCGATGTGATCGGTATGGACGTAGTAGACCGCGCCGCTCTAGGTTGCTGCCATCGCTCGCCACTCATCCAGTTGTATTTGCGGGTCAGCTAATCCAGTCTTCTAAGGTTGAATATGAACCGTTCTTCTATGAAAGCTATCAGCTCAGCGTAATCTTGGCGCAACTTCTTACGCTGCTCTTCCTCCTCTATCTCATCTATTGCCAGTATCAGGCTTCCAGAAGCATCCTGAAGTTCTTCGGCAGCTCTAATAATCTTTTCCATGGATTGTGTGCTCATTTTTCACTCCTAATAAGGGCAATCGTGTGCATGCATGCATTCGCGAATACAATTTTCTTATTCCCGCTGCTTGATCCGCGCCAGAGTGCCCTGGAAAGGGACCTTCAGCAAAATAGTCCGCGCATTGACGGGTGCATTTTCTATAAATCAGCTTATATCTGTCGTATTCTTCTCTGTCGCAGTTTTCCCCATAGTAGGTTTCCGGCACGGATTCGCTGCATCCAATGCCCAACAATGTGCAAGCCAATCGTGGACCACTACCGGGGCCGCCAATGATCTGCTCTCCCCTTGGATCCGAATAGCGTGCTGGCGATTGCAGCGCGTATCCATAGACGCTCGCGCCATCGACGAGCCCCAGCGGATCGGCCTGTATGTAGCGGCCGGTTGAGGGGTCGTAGTCGCGCATCCAGTTCTGGTGCAGGCTGGTTTCCCAGTGATAGACTTGCCCGGGAAAGCGCAGCCCGGTATCGAGGCCGGTGGTGGCATGCACCGCGCCAAAGGGCTCAAAGGCGATGGATGAGGCCACCGCCCCCGTCGCATCCGTCGCCAACACCGGCCGGCCGATATGATCGGTGCGCAGATCTTAGGTGGCCGCGCCCAGGAAGGCGACCACTTCCTCGCCATTCAGCCAGATGATTCGATTAGCGGCGGCCCGGTCGTGGCTGCGACTTCGGCGATCCTGTTGCGGTGCGTGTCGTTCAGGATATGGAGGTGCCTTACATTTGGTGTTCGTCGCAGGGTCACTGGCGGTAATGATTCAAGCTAATTGCAGCAGAACGATAATCCTCGTCGCCGAACACGAGGTATGCACCTGAGTGTTCCTTCGCGCATGTTAACGAGAATGAAACCGATCCAGGTTTGTCTCCGCCAGAAAATGAAATAAGAAAATCAACTGTCCCCGCGTACACTGGAGACTTATCAATAGAGAAAGTTATCGTCACGTCCGACATCTCGAGGTCCCTCATGTGTTGGGATGTTTCCATTTCGACGACTAGATCCCAAAGCCGGAGTACTGTTTCTGGGTCATGTGCCTTGAGTAAGGGACCATGTTCGTAAGTGCTTTCCAGACTCTCAATTGATTTCGATACCTTCATCGCAGAAAGGCTTTGTCGCGTCTCTTCGCGACAGGGACAATATTTGTTGACAACATTTTCTAAGTGCATTGAGGAATACCGGTGCAAGAGAACTCTGGTTGAGGCGAAAAAATCATTCTCCCAATTGAATAGCCGAAGAAAAATGCACCAATTGGCCCTGGCATAGCCCCTGGCGTGTTTCTTGGACCGAAAAAAATGTGCCCGCGCCCTCCATTTCTGTGTTGCCAATGCGACATCTGACCAGGTCCATGCGGACCGTGTTGAACGGACTTAGCGCCGAAAGACTTTTTTGCGTCACGTCTTGCTTGGCCGGCGCTTCCTGCACCCTGTATTTGCACGTCTCGACCCAAAGCTCTATGTCGTTCGTAAACGCGCTTCGGAACGCATCGCCAAGAACCGTCTCTACCGCGCACAAAGTACTTTCGGCCTTCTAGCCCCATGAAGTCAATGTACGTCGCTGGATTTTGCAGCGCGTATCCATAGATGCTTGCCCCATCGACGAGCCCGAGGGGGTCGGCCTGGATGTAGCGGCCGGTTGAGGGGTCGTAGTCGCGCATCCAGTTCTGGTGCAGGCTGGTTCTCAGCCGCATGTGTAGGCTGGGCAGGTCTGCCCACCTGGCATCCCGGCCACACCTCTCTCGCCAAAACCCGCAAAAGGGCGTAAAGCCCTTGGCATGAAAACCATGCCCCTGGCCGAGGCGCGGCATTTGCCGCTGTGGCGGCGTCCCACCAGTTTGCTGTTTGCGATGGCTTTGGCCATGCCGATTGCCTTTGCGACCTGGTCGGCGCTGCTCAATAACTTCGTGGTCGAGGTGGCGGGGTTCGATGGGGCCGATATCGGCCTGCTACACACGGTACGCGAAATCCCCGGCTTTCTGGCGGTGGGTGTGATCGCCATCATCATCTTCATGCGCGAGCAGGTGCTGGGCCTTGTGTCGCTGATCTTGCTGGGCGCGGCCACGGCGATCACCGCGTGGTTTCCGTCGCTGGGCGGTATCCTGACGATCACGATGCTCAGCTCGATCGGGTTTCATTACTACGAAACCGTCAACCAGTCCTTGCAGCTGCAATGGCTGCCCAAGGACCGCGCGCCGCAAATCCTGGGCTGGCTGCTGGCCGCGGGCAGCGCGGCGACTCTGGTGGCTTATGTGCTGATCGTGTTGACATGGGAGGCGTTCGATCTGTCCTACAACCTGGTTTACCTGGTGTCGGGCGGGATCACGGTGGCGCTGGCGGCCTTTTGCCTGCTGGCCTATCCGCAGTTCGAGGCGCCGAACCCCCAGGTCAAGAAGTTCATCCTGCGGCGGCGGTATTGGCTGTATTATGCGCTGCAATTCATGGCCGGCGCGCGGCGGCAGATTTTCATGGTCTTCGCGGGCTTCATGATGGTCGAGAAATTCGGCTTCGAGGTGCACCAGGTCACCGGCCTGTTCCTGATCAACCTGGTGATCAACATGGGGCTGGCGCCGGTCTTTGGCCGCGCCGTGGCCCGGTTCGGTGAGCGCAACACGCTGGTCTTCGAATATGCCGGGCTGGCGCTGGTGTTCCTGGCCTATGGCGGCATCTATTGGTTCGGCTGGGGCGTTTTGCTGGCCTCGGTTCTGTATGTCGTCGATCACATGCTGTTCGCGCTGGCGCTGGCGTTGAAGACCTATTTCCAGAAAATCGCCGATCCGGGCGATATCGCGCCCACGGCGGCCGTGGCGTTCACGATCAACCATATTGCGGCGGTGGGCCTGCCCTGGGCGCTGGGGCTGTTGTGGCTGGCCTCGCCCGGTGCGGTGTTCCTGCTGGCTGCCGGGATGGCGGCCACGTCGCTGGTGCTGGCGCTGATGATCCCGCGCCACCCCGAGCCGGGGAACGAGACGATCTTTTCCCGCTTTGTCGCGCCGGCGCCCGCCGAATAGCGACGGACCCGCACGGCTGCGTCGTAGGACAGACCAAGGGAACGCGCCCCTTGGATCAAAGGTATGTCCCATGTCGCAAATGTTGTCCCGCCGTTTCGTTCTGCGCGCCACCGGCGCGCTTGCCCTGACCGGGCTTGCTGGTGCCGCCGCCTGGCAATTTCGCCCCACCACCCCGCCCGACCTGATGCGCGCCGACCTGCCGGTGCGCGATGGGCGGCGGATGCTTGTCACCTATGATACGATGATGGGCTCGACCGGCGAACAGGCCCTGTGGCTGGCGCAACAGGCACAGGCCGCAGGTTTCGACACGATCCTGCGCCCAGTGGCCGAGGCGCCCGCGCCCGGAGGGTTCGACGCGGTGATTATGGGCAGTGCGATCCGCGGCACCTCTTGGCTGCCGGGAATGCTGGAATGGGCGGGGGCGCATGCCGAGACGCTGGCCGCCATGCCGGTGGCGCTGTTCCAGGGGTCGATGCAATGTGCGGGCTTTCTGGCCGCCGACAACCGCCTGTCACAAGCGCAAACCGAAATGCTGCAACGCGATCTTGCGCCGCTGTTCGCCCGCGCGCCCGGGCTGCGGCCGAAACCCGTGGGCTTTTTCCCCGGCCGGGTCAATTATGACCACCTGCCGCCGATGATCCGGCTGTCTTATCCGCTTGTATCCTGGACCACGATGATCGGCGACTATCGGCAGCCTGACCGCGTGGCCGGTTTCGGGCGGCAGGTTCTGCCCGCTCTGGCCAAGGGCGATCTGGACGGATAAGCAGAGCGCGCGCTTGACCGCGCGCGGCCCGGCCTCACCTTATCCACGCGGGCGGCGTGGCCGCCCCTTGGAAAGGTGCTCACCCGATGTCGCAACAGGCGAAATTCACCACAGGCTCGACCATGCGGCATGTCGTCGTGATGACGCTGACCGGGTCGCTCGGGCTGAGTTTCATGTTCCTGGTGGATTTCCTGGCGCTGTTCTGGGTCAGCCGGCTGGGCCGCGAAGACCTGATTGCCGCGGTGGGCTTT
>JAASTF010000414.1 GCA_021767525.1 Paracoccaceae bacterium | reverse complement strand
CGGAATCCCAAGAAAACCGACATTTCCGATGACGGCGCATTGCGCCTCGACCGCCGCTTCTTCGACGCTGAGGCCGCGCAGGAACGACACCGCCGTGGCGATGCCATAGATGAACGCGGTGCCCCACAGGTAGGCGATGACGAAACGCAGGTCGAAAACGTCGGTTAACGAGAGGTTGGCCGAGAAGCGGAACAGCATCGCCGAGAGGGCAAAGTAAAAGACGAACTTGGTCAGCCAGGCGGTGGCCTCTTCGGTGAAAAACCGTGTGACACCCGCAAGATAGCCCAGCCCGATCAGGGCAAAGAAGGGCAGGGTTTGCAGGAATATCTGGGCCATGCGCCCTTGGTAGCATGGGGGGCGGCGCGGTCAATGGCGCTTGTCACGGCCACAGCGCGCGCCGCGCGGTTCGGGGTGAAAACCGCGCGGTTTCGCTGTGCCCCGCGGGAGCGGCGGGATTTTGTCTAACCATAAGACAAGATTTGGTTTTCGCCGAAAGGCAGCCGGGGCAAAGCCACCTTGAAACCGCGCCGTTTCGGGAACGCCACCCCAAAGCGCGCGGTTTCGGGTGAAAACCGCGCGGTCCTTACCGCAACGTGCGCCGCGTTCAAGCCCGGGCAACCTGCCACCGCGCGCCGGGCCAAGCCACCGTTAACCGGCCCGCGCCAGGATGCCCCCACCGATGCAAGGAGTGCGCCGATGAAAACATCCGTGGCCCAGCCGATCCAGATGGCCGATCTGCGCCGCCGCCCCGGCACGATCATCCGCCACGTGGCCACCCATGAACAGCGGCTGCTGATTTATGCCCACCGGCGCGAGATGGCCGCGCTGGTGCCGATCCGCGATCTGGACGCGCTGGAGCAGGCCAGCGGTCACAGCACCGAGGCGCAGCTGCAAAAGATGCTGGAACGGCTGGGCCGGCACGATGCGCTGCGGCAGGTGATGCAGGTGCTGGATCGTCTGTGATGACCGAACCCTTCCGTGTTTTTGGGCGCGCCCTGTCGCCAATCCCGCGAGATTCCGGGCGAATCCCGGTGTTTTCGGCAGATCTTTCGTGAACGGGCTTGCCTGCGCCCCCGGGTGGGCCGCTAGGCTGGCTGTGCTGGCACCAAGGCTGGTGCTTATTCATTTTGACGGAGGTTTTGGTGTGATGCGCATTGTTTCAGGTTTGGCGCTGTGCGGCGCAATGCTGGCCCTGTCGGGCTGTGATTTTGTCAGTGACGTGACGGGCAGCGAGGTCGATTACCCGGTTGTCCAAATCAACGTGGGCGGCGACATCTACCGCGCCGAGGACCGCAGCGGCGTGAACCTGCCACGGGGCGAGCCGACGGCGCGGTATCGCGTGGCCTTGGGTGGGGGCGTGTCGATCTATTGCGACACGATCCAGCAGTGCCAGGCCGATCTGCGCGAGATACGCCGCCGCACCCGCGAGACTCTGCCGCCGGTCAACCCGCCGACATCGGTTCCCAGCAGCCATTGACGCGGCTTTTGCCCCTGTTCCGCGGCGCCGTTCCCGGCTAGACCCGCGCCATGAGCGAGGTCGAGATTTTCCTGGTCGCCCCCCCGGGGCTAGAGCGCGTGCTGGCCGACGAGGCGCGCGCGGCGGGGTTTGCCTTGCCCGAGCCGGTCGAGGGGGGCGTCGTGACGCGTGGGGAGTGGGCGCAGGTGTGGCGCGCCAACCTGGTGTTGCGTGGGGCCACGCGGGTTCTGGTGAGGATCGGGGAATTCCGGGCCTTTCACCTGGCGCAGCTGGACAAGCGGGCGCGCAAGTTTCCCTGGGGTGATTTTTTGCGCGCCGATGTGCCGGTGCGAGTCGAGGTCACGTCGCACCGGTCGAAAATCTATCACGAGCGCGCCGCGGCCGAGCGAATTGGCCGTGCGATCACCGAAGAGTTCGGCGCCGAGGTGGCCGCCGATGCGCCCGTGACGCTGAAGGTGCGGATCGACGACAACCTGGTGGTTCTGTCGATCGATAGCTCGGGCGAGAGCCTGCACAAGCGCGGCCACAAGCAGGCGATGGGCAAGGCGCCGATGCGCGAAACGCTGGCCGCGCTGTTCCTGCGCCAGATGGGGTTCGACGGCACGCAAAACGTGGTCGACCCGATGTGCGGGTCGGGCACCTTCGTGATCGAGGCGGCCGAGATGGCCGCCGGCCTGTGGCCCGGGCGCGACCGCGCCTTCGCGTTTCAGCATCTGGCCGGGTTCGACGCCGCCGCCTTTGACGCGATGAAGGCATCGGTGCGGCCCGTGGTGCCGGAGGCGCGGTTTTACGGGTTTGACCGCGATGCCGGCGCGGTGCGCATGGCGCGCGACAACGCCGCCCGCGCCGGGTTGGGCGACTGGGCGCGGTTTGCCGAAGGGTCGGTCAGCGATCTGACCCCGCCCGAGGGCGCGCCGGGGCTGGTGATCGTGAACCCGCCCTATGGCGCGCGGATCGGCGAGCGCAAGCCGCTGTTCGGGCTTTACGGCGCGCTGGGAGAGGTGCTGCGCGCGCGGTTCGCGGGTTGGCATGTGGGGATCATCACCAGCGATGGTGGGCTGGCCAAGGCCACCGGTTTGCAGCTGCACACAGGCCCCGCCGTGCCGCATGGCGGGCTGCGCATT
>JAASTF010000084.1 GCA_021767525.1 Paracoccaceae bacterium | reverse complement strand
CTGACGGTCAATGTCGGTCAGATGGGCGTTCTGGACGTGGTGCTGATCGCCGGCGATATCAACTGGAACGATGTCAGCCGCGCGCTTGTGACGTTCAAGTACAAGGATACCGGGGTCGACCCGATCGAGCACCAGGTGTCGCTGACCCCGGACGCGACCGAGCACCGCATCACCGAAGTGATCTTTGAACCGATGCGCAAGAATTACAGCTATCAGGTCAAATACTTCATGAAAAACGGCAGCGAGTTCGTCAGCGACGAGCAGTTCGGCCGCTCGCCCAATCTGTTCATCAACGACATCTTCGCGGAAACCCGCACCGTGACCGTCAACGGCCTGTCGGATTTCGCCAACGTGGTGGCGAATATCTTTGTCGATCTTGTCTATGAAGATGCCGAGAACGACTATCGCCAGTCACAATCGGTGGTCTTGAACGGCAACTCGCCCTTTGCGACCTGGTCGTTCCCGGTGGTCAAGGCGAATGGCGGTCAACTGACCTATTCGGGCACCGTGGCGATGAAGGATGGCACCACGCAGGAGATCGAAAAGCAGGCTGCCGAGGGCAACATGATCCTGGTGCCGAAAGCGCCCGAAGAGATCATGAAGGTCGAAATCCTGTCCGACCTGATCGACTGGACCGCCTCGCGCTTGTTGCGCGTCACCTGTTCCTATGTCGATCAAGAGAACGGCGTGAACGAAAACCAGACATTCACCTTCAACGAAAACAAGACCGATCCGCAATCCTGGCACGTGTCGCTTATGGATGCCTCGAAAAAGGCATTCAGCTATGAATGGACGCTGTTCCAGAAAGACGGCAGCCGGGTGTCGAACGCGGTCACCGACAGCACCGACACGGTGCTTATCATCGATCCGATGTCGGTGTGATGGGGGGCGGATAGATGCTGTATCTCAGACCCCCGTTTCACATCATTCGCGGCGTGGCGGTTTTCCCGGATCACGAGCAGGAGGATGTGTTCCACTATGCCCCGGCGGCGCCGCATCTGACCATGCGCACCGACGAGCAGACGGGCGACAAGGTGCCGGTGTTTCAGCTGCTGAAATACCGCGACGACGCAGGCAGCGGCGGCTTTCTGAACTTTGCTGTCGATCTATCGATCGATGACGAGGTGATGGAAGAGGTCGCCAGCGATCTGCGCGGGCTGATGAACCTGCGTGACAAACCCAAGATGTCGCCGATCTTTTTCGAGGACGGCGACGTGCAGCTGATGATCCTTGGTGCGGGTTCGAATTCGGATGAGGATGCGCCACCCGCCGCGCCCGATGCCGACCCGGATGCCGGCCGTTTCGTCAAGGCGATCCACCACTCCAAGCCGTCGCTTTACGGCGACAACAACGCCATTTTCTCGGTCGAGCTGGACGAGGATGGCGTGCAGCTGATGGAAGCCGCGATGCAGGGGCAGCATTCGGGCATCGGGGTGATCTATGCGCTGCATTTCTTTGCGCTGCGGCCGGCCTACAACGTCAAGGTCACGGTAGATTGGGACCGCGTGCAGACCCATTTCGAAGAAACCTTTTCGGGCCGCGCGCTGATCCTGACCACCGATGTCTCGACCGTCGTGGACGAGCTGATCGAAGACCGCGTGATCAATATCGAGGTCGACACCTTCCTGTCCGAGGCCCATGCCGGGGGTGCATGGATCGGCAATCGCGACCGGGCGATCACCGAATTCAAAGAGATGATTACCGAGTCGTTCTTCACCCCCGTAACCCCGCCAGGGCGCAAGAAAGAGGACACCTGGAACAAGGTGACCGACACCGCCGAATCCGTGGGCCTTTTGCTGGCCACCGGCGGCTGGAGCGGCGTCGCATCCTTGAAATACACCAAGATCGACCAGACGCAGATCGACCGCAAGACGATGAACCTGACGATGAGCGAACGGGTCACGATGCGCAAATCGATCTATCCGCAGGACGTGCTGGAAGGCATGTTGGCGATGAAGGACGCGCAGGGAAATCCGCTGGACCTCAGCCGCTTTGTCACGGACGTGACGCTGGACAGCCCCTGGTTCGAGCGGCGCCGGGTGACGGCCCACGCCCTGGCCGATTTCGACCGCGAGAACATCGCGTCGATGACGTTCGAGATGCTGTATGACGGCACCCGTAAATCCGACCGCCTGACTGGCCAGGAGCCGGAAAAGGCGCTGGATTGGCCGTCGCGGATCATCGACGGCAAAATGGATATGCCGGTCAGCTACAGCTACACCGTGAACTTTCAGAACGTCGACGTGGCCGAGCGGCCGGGCAAGATCACCTCGCCCGAGATGGTGGTCACCTCCGAGTCGGTCGAGATCGGGCCGCAGAACGACGAACTGTATTTCCAGGACCGGATCGTGATCGGCACCTTCAATTTCCCATGGGACCGGTTTTCCGCGATCGAGGTGCATCTGCGCTATGACGACCCCGATAACGGCATCGCTTTGAGCGACAGTTTCATGCTGCGGCAGGGCACGCCCGAAATCACCTGGGATCGGTTCCGCATGGACCGCGCCAAAAGCGCCTACGAGATGCGAGTGATCTATCGCGGCACGGACGGGCGGATGCGCGAGCAGCCTTGGCGCGAGATCGACGAAGAGCGCGTGACCCTGTCGGACCCGATGCCGCAGAACCTGTCGGTGATCGTTGCGCCCGCGGTGGACTGGAACGAGGTTTCGATGATTCTGATCGAACTCTCGTACACCGACACGGTCAACAACCTGACGAAAACCCAGGCGATGACCTTTCTTGGGGCAACCACCGAAGGCCAGGCGCCCCAGACCTTTTCGGTCAATCTGGAAGACCGGACAAAGCGGTTCGTCAGCTATCGCGGCACCATCGTGATGAAGGACGGCACGCAGGTTTCGATCCCGCCGTCCGAAACCCAGACCGCTTTTCTGACGGTTTCGACCGATATGAAGGGCCATCGGGTCATGGAAATCACCGGTCCCGATGGCGATTTCGCCGCCAACAACATGCGGCGGATCGAACTGGAACTGTCCTTCGACGACCCCGAGCACGGGTTGGCCTCGGCCGACAAGCTGGTGTTCGATGGGCCCGGGCAAACCAAGTATTTCGAATTCGATTACGCCCGCGAAGACACCCGCGCCGTGTCGCTGACACGCACCGATATTTTTTCCAACGGTATGCAGAACCGGCGCGACCTTGGTGAAACGACAGAAACGCGGCTGGTGCTGGATTTTGCCTGACCGCCTGTCCATGATTTGAAAGCGATTTTGATATGCTCATTTTTGACGGAAACTCGTTTACCATCGACGGCGTCACCGTGTTCGCCGACCACGAGGAAGACAACCGCGCCTGGTATCTGCCGCCCACGCGGGTCGAACTGGCCAAGCGCGGCGATACCGATCAGCCGAACTTTTCCCTGCTGACCTATCGCCCGGTGGCCACGGCCGATCCCAACGTGACGGGCGGCGGCTTTCTGATGCTGGAATCGGTGCTGCCGCTGCATGACGCGACCCGCGACCGGATCATTGCCAGGTTGCAGACCATGGGCATGTCGCAGCCGCAGCTGTCGCCGGTGCCGCTGGACAATGGCCGGGTGCGGATCGTGGGCCTGGATATCGAGGGCACGGGCGGCACCACGAATCCGGGGACCGGGCTGAAATTCGTGGAAAAGGTGATGGGCGCCACCAAGCCCGCCATGACCGGCGACCAGAACGCCCTGTTCAACCTTGTGCTAAGTGAAGAAGGCGCCACAGCCGTCAAGAAGGTCTTCGAGGCGGGCGCGGCGAATTTCGGCGTGATCTACGAATACGACTACATGGGGCTGACCCCGGATCTGTCGGTCATCATCGAGGCGAATTTCAAGCGTATCTACGATCACCTCAGCTTTGGCATCGACGTGGATGCTGGGGCCACGATCAACGGAATGAAATTCAAGCTCGAGGCCGATATCGACCTGGCTTTTGAAGAGCTGACGCAAAACGGCGCGATCAAGGTCAAGGTGATCGATTTTACCGGTGCGGATGACCGCAACACCAAGGAAGAATGGGCGCTGCGGTTCTTCAAGGACGAGTTGATGAAGGACTGGTTCGAGCCGACGCTTGCCGTGCCCCGCCCGGCGGGTGCCGGTGGCAGTAGCGGCAGCCCGGTGGACAACTTGGTGAACGCAGGCGCCGAGGCGCTGCAGAATGCCGTCACAGGCGGTGGGAGCTCGGCCAACGACAACGACAACGATTCCAGCACACCCGCCGGCAACGACACCCCCGCGGCCGGCAATGATACCCCAGCCGCCGGTGGTGGCGGCACGGCGGTGCCGCATACCGGTGGCGGTGGCGACGACACGCAAACCGACGGTGACGACACCCAGCCCGCCGGCGACGACACGCAGGCCGGTGGCGATGGAAACGACACGACAGGCGGCGGCGATCAGGGCGGCGATACCGAGGCCGATGGCGACGACGATACCGACGATCAGGACAGCACCACCGAAACCGACGATGATGAAGACAGCGGCGGCGGCGGCCTTGAGGCGCTGAACGTAACGGTCGGCTTCAAAATGAAGAAGGTCGAGCAGATCGAGGACAAGACGGTGACGCTGCGATACGACCGGCAAAAGGCGGTTCAGCGGTCGCACGTGCCGCAGGGGCCGTTGAATACACTTGCCGGCGAGCTGTCGGGCCCGCCGTACTTCGTGGATGTCGACCTCGACTCCGATTTCTTCCGCACGCTCGACATCACGATCCACAACATGATCGATTACCAGGCGATCGGCCTGATGAAGACCGATGTCGAACTGGAATACGGTCGTACGAGCAACCCAAGCGAGGTGCGGCGCAAGGATTTCCCCTTTACCGGCCCCAGCGACGAGCCTGCGCAGCACCAATTCTTTCTGAACGACAGGCTGGATCTGACATTCCGCGTCAAGACGCAGTATCACTTTGACCCGGCCTCGGAGTGGGAGGGCGCGAAACTCAGCTATGAAATCCCGGTCGAAGAAACCGTCGACCGAACGTTGCAGGTGAACCCGGCAAAGCATCTTGGGTTTATCGATTTCACGATACAGCCCGGCCAGCTTGACGAGGCGCTTTTGCGGCATTCCGAGGTGCGGCTGACATATGAGGGCGGCGGATGGTCGACATCCAAGACCTTTTTCGTCACGCCGGGCGGGCCGGTGCAGCATTGGAAATTGCGCACCGAGGACCAAGAGGCCAAAACCTTTGGCTACCAGATCATCCACCACTTGGCCGATGGCACCACGCAAGCCGGCGACAGCGGCGAAACCGACGCCTCGACCTTGCTGGTCGATGATCCGTTCGACGACAGCATCGATATCGAGTTCGTGCCCGATTTCGACGCGGCGTCGATCCGGCAAGTGTTCGTGCACGTGTCGTACGAGGACCGCGCAAACAATTACGAACGCGATGCGCGGCTGACCTTCACCTCCGAGATGCCCGATGCGCAGGTCTTGCGCTGGGCGCGGTTCTCGGACGGACCCGAAGAGGTGACGATCCGCGCCACGTCGATGGGCGTCGACAACGCGGTGACGCGCCACGCGCCGGTGACCGTATCGAACGGCTTTGTCTTTCTGAGCGAGCTGATGGTCTGAGCGGCCTGCCTGCCCCTGTCCCGCGCACTTTGCGGTCGGGCATGGGCAGCGGCGGACATGGCTTTTCGGCGAAGGAGATCCAAATGATTACCACGGTCCCGAATATCGTGAACCGCACGGCCCACGTGGTCGTCGAGGAAAAATTCCAGCAGGTCATCGCACCGATCATGCTGCGGCAGGGCGACGTGACGCGCAGTGATCTCGAGGTGCCGATCTCGCCCTCGGATCAGCCCGACGGGTCCGAGGCCTTTACCGATCCGCGCAATGGCGCGCGCCTGTATCTGCCCGATTATGCACTGGGCGAAATCAGCGCCGATGGTCAGACCCGGTTCGATCTGCGGTTCCATCACGATGCGCCTCGCGATCGCTGGGGCCTGATCGTCGGATTGCGCAAATCGCCGCCGGGCAACCTGTCGGGTGTCGCAGGCCAGATGCGCGAGATGCCGCACGACATGACGGCAAGCCTGTCGTTTCTTGCCGGCAGTTCGCGCCGCGAGCTGGCGTTTTCCGACCCGGTGCCGGCTGGCGACAAGGTGCAGGTGACCTGCTGGCTGGCCAATGTGGCCGAGCGTGACCTGCTGTACCAGGCGCTGACAACGCCCGAGGCGGCGGCCCAATTGACCGTCACCCGCAGCCTGACCGTCGCGGTCAAATCAGACCCGGCGACTGGCGGGGTAAGCTTGCTGGAAAACGGGCGCCTTGCGGTGGCGGGGGCGCAGGCACGGACGATGCGACGGGCCCGTTCGTTGAAGGGTGTCGAGGCCCTTTTGCAGCGCAATGGCCGGCGCGACCAGCTGTTTAAGATCTTCGGAAACGTGCGGGCCGATGCCTTTGTGCGCCCCGCGGTCAAGCAGACCGGCTCAAGACCGATCGCGACGGGGCGGATGCGCGGCATTCAATACGAGCTGACCATTACGAATATCAATGCCTATGGCTCGGACCTGTTCAAGCAGATGCCGGGCACCGGCAAGCGCCCCGCCCGAATGCAGGTTGAAATCAAGGCCGCGCGCGGCGGCAAGGTTCTGCTGCGCGACGATATGCGCGGGCGTAACGCCCCCTACAATCCGCGCAGCATCACGTTGTTCGGCACCGATGCCGAAACCATTGACGCGGTGATCGTCACCATGCTGGACCGGAAAACCGGCCAAACTCTGAATTCCGGCAAGGTGGCGCTGTCGCCCGCCGCCGCGCCGCCCGAAGAGCGGTATGCCCTGCTTGATGTGACCCTGCCGCAGACGGTGGAGCCGACGCCGTTTCATTTCGACCCGGCGGTGCATCCTTATGTCTACGACGCGCTTAGCGTGGCGCCGCCGGTGCCGGTTCAGGGCGGGCTGGCGCGCCACCGCGAGGATTTCAACGGCACGGTGCATTCCTATTTCCAGGACGCGGTACTGCCCCAGCGGGTCTATTTCCTGCCCGACGAATTCAAGATCGCCCGCCGTGCCGGCGCGTTGCACCCGCCCGAGGTGACGGTGCGCGTCGCAACCGAAGGCGCCGAAACCCAAAGCACTCAGGTCACGATGGATTACGTGATCGCCCCAGTGGTCGATACCGAGAGGCTGGGCGAGGCGGGGATGAAAATCGCCCAGGCCACCGGGTTGGATCCGGCCAGCCTCGAGTTTCAGCCCTACCTGACCGAAGACATCACCTATGTTCTGGCGCGCCCCACGACCGATGGGCGGGTGACCGAAGAACGCCCCGCCAGCCAGCTGATGCTGCAAGAACCCATGGTCGATACGCTGGTGATGTCGCAGGCGGATTTCGAAATCACCTTCGATGCGATGACCGGCGGATCGGCCAGCGCGATGACCGGCGAGGTTCGTTTCATGGTCGAGGGCTGGGGCCAGGAAACGCGGGGCGTGACGCTGGATTTCAAGGACATGGCCGGCCCGCATTACAGTGTGCAGCCCGACATGCACGCGGCCGACCCACATGCCGCAACCGTTTTTCTGACCAATGCAATCGAAAGCCCGATCGGCCTTGGCAGCCTGCGCATCGCCGCCGAAAGGAACGGGTTGCGGCAAGCCATCGCGCTGCCGCTGGACGGTATCGGCCCGGACACGCGGCTGGAACCGGGGCAGGATGCCGACCCGCAAATCCGGTTCGACGACTTGCCGGGCACAGGGCCCGTCACGATCACCGTGCTTGACCCGGGCCAGGTCGAGCCTGACCGCGAGGCGATTCTGGACAGCATCCTTGACCGGGCCTCGCTGGAGTATTTCCGCGAGATCGAACTGCGCACCGTGCCCACCCTGTTTCCCGACCCGGCAGGCGATACCGCGCCCGACAGCCTGTTCGCGATCCTTGTCGAATTCGACACCGGGCAGGCCGCGGCGCTGGATTTCACCACGCATAGCGCAACCGTGCGGGTGGATTTTTCGTTCGCCGACGCGGTGCTGGGCAATGCCGTTGGCGACGGCACCTATCGCTATCGCAAGACCCTGGTGCGGATGGATGGCTCGCAAGAACAGGATGCCGATTTCATCGAGGGCAGCTCGCCCATCCTGTTCGTGACGCCCAGCGTGACCCCGGCTGTGGGCTGATGGCCGGGCTGGCGGATTTCGGCGAAAGGTTGGACCTGCCCGGCGGGCCGGTCTGGCCGGTTTTCGGCCGCCCGGCCACCTGGGTCGCCGCCCCCACCAAGCTGCGGCTGGCCGACCATGAAGGCGCCCCGGCATTCGCCCTGACGATCGTGCGGCCGCCGCGCGCCGACTCGGCCACGCCGCCCTATGCCATGTTGGACGTGGAGCTGGCGATAGATCGCGACATGGCAGACGCGCTGTCGGCGCTGCGCGCCGATATTCCCGGCGTGACCTTGTGGCCCGCGCAGATCGATGAAATGCGCCTGCAACTGGCGCGCGACGATGGCACGGCCACGCTACCCTCGCAGCGCAGCAGCGGACGCATGACGATGCATCTGGACATGGACGAGGCGCAGTTTCTTGAGATGGCGCTGGCCTCGGGCGAGGCGCCGCTGATCCTGCGCGGCGCGGTGTCGGTTATGGGCGTCTCTCCTCGGGTTGCAAGCGTGGCGCAGGTCGATATGCCGTTCCTGACGGCGCTGCGGGCCTTGTTCGACGCGGATGCCCTTAGCCGCGATGCGCTGGCCTTTGCGCTGGCGGGGATGGGCCTGACCCAGCGGCTGGACTTGATGCCGGCGGTGCCGCCCGGGCGCGCGACGGACCTGGCCGACGCCCTGGCCGACCGTGTGCTGGCAACCTGGGGCGTGGTGCATTCGCTTGATCCCAGCGGCGTGCCGCGTTTCGCGCTGTCGGACGAGCTGTCGCACAGGGTATGGGATCTAGGGGCGCCATTCGCCTGTGCGCGGTGGATGCCGCTTGATGCCGAACCTTTGACCGCGCTGGCCGACGTCGTGGCCGCACAGGGCGAGGCGGCGGTGATCGCCCGGCGCGAGATGGCCGCCCTGCCGCAAGGACAACACCGGATCGAACTGCATCTGAACATGCCGCTTGATGCCGCGGGCCTGCAAATGGCGCAGGTGTCGTTGATCGCGCCGGCGAACCCGCCGGACAGGCCGGCACCCGCGCAGGCTGTGGCCCTGTTCATGCCCGGCGGCGCGGCGCAATCGGACGTGACCTTGCCGCTGGCCCTGGGCGAGCCTCTGCTTTTCGACATGCAGGCGCTGGCCGTCGTGGGCACGGGCGCCGACATGCGCCAGACGGGGGGCGCGCGGCTTGCGCAAAGATCGCAGGCGCTGGTTTTGGCGGCGCAGGATTTCGGGTTGGATCTGCTGCAATTCGAGGTGGACCAAGCCTTGCTTGCGGCTGGCCGTGTCACGTTAAACCTGCATTACACGGTGGATGGTGTTGCCGTGATGACCCCGCTGCAGGTCACCACGCGAACGCTGACGACGTTGATTCCGGCGCAGTCCGATATGGGCCGGATGGAGTTGACCGTTGATGGTGAAACCGCGCTGGCCCGGATCGAGGATCTGCCGCTCGCCTCGATGACCCTTGGCCCGGCGCTGTTTCCATCCTTCGGGCAGCACGATGTGCAGGTCCGGGCCGAGCCGCCACCCGCCGGCGTTCTGGGGGTTGAGTTTCAGACACCCGATGGGCGGGTGCAGACGCTAAGCTTGACCGCCGCGACGCCCTCGCGGCAGATCCGGTTCTGGTCCGACTCGATCTTCGGCGCGGCCTTGTTGTGGCGGCCGATGGGCGCGGCAGAGTGGGGCATCCATGCCGATCCGGGGCAGCCGCTGGAAATCGGGGGCTGAGCTTACGGGATCAGCGCGGCCGTGCCCAACAGCGCGAGCGGCAGGGCCGTCATGCCCACCGCTGGCCGGTGTGCCAGGCGCTCAACCAGCAGAACATGCGTGACCAGCGCCATCGCGATCAGCCCTTGCCCCGCCAGCATGGGCGCGACCATCGCAAAGCCGCAGGTACCGACGCAATGCCCGCCCAACCGCATGCCGTAACGCGCCGCGCCGCGCCTTACGGGTTTTCCCGTTCCGTGCAGAACGGGCACGGCATGGCAGCGGCGAAAGGCGCGCAATCGCACCCCGGCAAAGCACCAGGCAATGGCGATCGCATAGGCCGAAACCGGCACCGCCCATCCCATTCCGGGCAGCATGGCCAATGCATGCAGGCCCAGCATGGCGGGCACTGCCACGATGCCCATCAGCATCCAGATCAGAATGAACCCCGCAAGCGCGGCACAGGTCGCGGCATCCTGATCGCGCCGGAACAGCCTGTTGCGAAAAACCGCGAGGTGCGGCAGGGCCAAAGGCACCATCATCGCCAAAACCATCAGCGCCCATTCCCCCGCCAGCCAGACCGGCGCGGCGGCGAATAGCTGGTAATCAAGCGCCGAGGAAAAGCCCGCCACCCACCCTTGGGTAGGCGCGCCCAGGCAAAGCGCCAGCCCCAGATCGCTTTTTGCCAAAAGCGCAAGACCGACCCAGCCAACCGCCGCCGCGGGCAGGCACCACAGCGCGGCGCGCGCCCGCATGGGAAAGCCCGATCTGCCCGGCTGCCGCAAAACCTGCGCCGCCCCCCGCGCCGGTGGCCGAGGGGCGGTTTTCGTGTCGACCAAGGTCATGACGCGGCAACCTTATTCGAAATAGATCGCGATGCGGCCGACCTCGACCCCGGGATCTCCCAGGTCTTTGGGGGTGACGCCCGGAATCTCAAGCTGGCCGCTTTCCGGCCGCGGGCCTGTTGCGATCTCTTCGAAAAAGACGCGCACTTCGCTTGTGCTTTCCTCGGTCAGTTTCAGCTTTTCGGCGGCGAAGGTGATTTCATACAGCAAGGTAATGCCAGCCCCGCCATGTTCGTCATCCGCGGCCGAGGCCTTGGCGATGCCAAAGGTGGTCAGAACGCCCACTTTCAGCGGCTCGACATCATCGCCCTCGATATCCAGCATCACCTCGTAATCCGAGGGAACGCCGCTGCCGCGCACGTT
>JAASTF010000413.1 GCA_021767525.1 Paracoccaceae bacterium | reverse complement strand
CTTTCCGTTCCGCGATCTTGACGTCGCGCGTGTTCAACTATCCCCGCAGCGACCCCGATGGCAATGGCCTGGGGGTGTTTACCCAGGGCCGGGTTGCCTATCGGGCAGGCAATGCGCGCGATTTGGGCAGGCGCGTGGCCCATCGCGGCCAGCCTTTTGCGGAACCGCGCCCATTTGGTGGCCGAGCCGATGACGCCCGCGCTGGCAAAGCCGCGCCGCAGCGCCGCGTCGCATAAGGACAGGTCCAGCGCGTGGGAATAGGTCAGGATCAGGTGATGCGTACGGCTGGGCGCATGGGCCATCAACCGCGCAGGCTCGGCCGCCGGCGCGACATCCACGCCAGCCGGCACATGATCGGGAAAGCGCGCGGCCTCCGTGTCGATCCAGGTCAGCGCCAGATCGGGCAGGGGGGCCAGAACGTCGACAATCGCGCGCCCGACATGGCCCGCCCCCCAGATCCAGACGGGCAGATCGGGGCGCAGCACCGGCTCGATCATCCAGCCGTCCAGCAGCTGCGCCTCGGGCCGGATACCGCGCGCCCGTGCATGATCCAGCAACCGCGCCACCGACAAGGGCATCTCCCCCGCGCCCGGCGTCGCCCGCGCCACCACGTCCGCCTTCATCTTGCCGGAAAAACTCTCGGGGGGAGCGGCGCAGCCGCGGGGGGCAGACAGCCCCCCTGCAACCTTGGCCAGCCGCGCGGCGTCGAATATCTCGCAGAGCAGCACGACCGAGCCGCCGCAGCACTGCCCCAAATCCGGCCCCAGCGCGTGACGGCGCATCCAGTCGCGCCCGTTGCGCAATGCATCACGCGCTTCTTGCGCGGCCTGGAATTCCAACGCCCCGCCGCCAATCGTGCCCGATTGTCCATCGGGCCAGACCAGCATCGCCGCCCCCACCTCGCGCGGGGACGAGCCCGCGACGCGCGCGATCACAACGCGGGCGACGGTGCCGTGGGCCTTTACGGCATCGCGCAGGGCGGACAGATCGAAACTCATGCCCGCACCCGTTCGATGGCGGCCAGCACCCGTTCCGGCGTGGCGGGTGCATCCAGCGCGGGATAGCCCGGCCCGCAGGCCGCCACCGCATCCGACAGCGCCATCAGAGCCGAGATGCCCAGCATGAAGGGCGGCTCGCCCACCGCCTTCGAGCGATAGATCGTCATCGCCGGGTTGGGCTGATCCCACAGATCGACGTTGAACACCGGCGGCGTGTCCGTCGCGGCGGGGATTTTATAGGTCGAGGGCGCGTGGGTGCGCAGCCGGCCCTTCTCGTCCCAGACCAGTTCCTCCATCGTCAGCCATCCGGCACCCTGCACATACCCGCCCTCGATCTGCCCTATGTCGATGGCCGGGTTCAGGCTGCTGCCCGCGTCATGCAGGATATCCGTGCGCAGGATGCGGTTTTCGCCGGTCAGCGTGTCAACCGCCACCTCGGTCACCGCGGCGCCGTGGGCGAAGTAGAAGAATGGCCGGCCCTGGCCGCGGGCGCGATCCCAGGTGATGTCGGGCGTTTTGTAGAACCCGGTGGCCGACAGGCTGACCCGCGCCAGGTAGGCGCTGGCCGCCGCCTCGGCGAAGGTCAGGCTGTGATGGGCCACGTGCACCTTGCCGCCCTCGAACCGCACGGCATCGGGGCGGGCCTGGTGGGTTTCGGCCAGGTGCTCAGCGATGCGCGCGCGGATTTTCTCGCACGCGTTCAGCACCGCCATCCCGTTCAGGTCCGATCCGCTCGAGGCCGCCGTGGCCGAGGTGTTGGGCACCTTTTGCGTGTCGGTCGCGGTGATGCGCACCGCCGCCAGGTCGACGCCAAAGGCCGCCGCCGCCACCTGCGCCACTTTCTGGTTCAGGCCCTGGCCCATCTCGGTGCCGCCGTGGTTCAGGTGGATCGAGCCATCTTGGTACACATGCACCAACGCGCCCGCCTGGTTCAGATGGGTCAGCGTAAAAGAGATGCCGAATTTCACTGGGGTCAGGGCGATGCCGCGCTTGATGACCGGGTTCTGCGCGTTCCAATCGGCCACCGCCTGCCGCCGCGCGGCATAGTCGGCGCGGGTTTCCAGCGCCTCGGTCATCTCGTGCAGGATGAAATCGCTGACCTCCATCCCGTAGGGCGTGGTGTTGCGCGCCTGCGCGGGTTTGGGCGAGTGTTCGGCGCCAAAGCGCCGCCCGGTGCCGGGGCCACGTGGTTCGGCCGGGTCGTAGTAATTCGCGCGCCGCACCTCCAAAGGATCGCGGCCCAGCATATGGGCGATATGGTCCATCACCCGCTCGATCCCCACCATGCCCTGCGGGCCGCCGAAACCGCGAAAGGCGGTGGCGCTTTGGGTGTTGGTGCGCAGCCGGTGGCTTTCGATCCGGGCGGCTGGCAGGAAATAGGCGTTATCGGCGTGCAGCATGGCGCGGTCGGCCACCGGCAGCGTCAGGTCCTGCGCCCAACCGGCCCGGGTAAAATGGCGAAAGTCGACGCCGGTCAGCCGGCCCTGATCGTCAAAACCGGCGCGATAGGTGATGCGGAAATCGTGCCGCTTGCCGGTGATCACCATGTCGTCGTCACGGTCATAGCGCATCTTGCAGGCCCGCCCGGTCGCCCGCGCCGCCACCGCGCAGGCCACGG
>JAASTF010000412.1 GCA_021767525.1 Paracoccaceae bacterium | reverse complement strand
GGATCGCTTTCGCCATAGCCCGCGCGCACCGGCACCACCAGCGCGATGCCGGCCGACCGCAGCGCCCGTTCGGCGGGCGCGGGCCAGCGTGTCAGCCCATAGCCCGAATGCAGGTAGATCGCTGGCCGCCCCTCGGGGTCGCCCAGCACGAGGTAGTCCAGCCGCCGCCCATCCGGGCCGATCAGCCGCTGGAAGGGGGCGCTGTCCAACTGCCCGTCATCCAGCGGATCCGTCGCGGCGCTCGGGCGGCGCTCTTGGGTCACGCCGGCGATATCCATCATCGACAGGATCACCCGCACAAGTTCGACCTGGCTGCGGGTTTCGGTCTTGGCCATGATCGCCTTGACCTGCGCGCGCACGGTTTCGACCGAACGGCCGCGCGTTTCGGCGATTTCCTTTTGGCTGGCGCAGTCGATCAACAGGCGCACGACCTCGGTTTCGGCCTGGCTTAGCCCGAAGGCCTCGGACAGCATCCGCCCGAACCCCTCCGGCCAGCTAAGATGCGACGTGACGGCCACCACCATGGGCTGGCCCAGCACCTGCCGGCACCGCATGTGAAAGACGATGAAACGCCCCTCGTCGGCGGCGCGCACACGAAACACCGACGGCTGCGTGCCGTCGCCCTCGAGCATGCGGGCCACCTGTCGGGAAAGCGCGATGCGGTCCTGCGGCTCGATCGCGGCCGTGGAAAGCCGCGCGCCTTTCGACAGGCCCAGCGCCGAGGCCGCCGCCGCGTTCAGCCCGGCCACTGACAGATGGCGATCCAGAACCAGCGCGGCGACATTGTCGAACTGTTCCAGCAGCAGACCGACTTCATCGCCCTGCGGGGCGCTGGCCACCCGGTCAAGCACCGCGCCGGCGCGGTCGAAATGGTCGAAAATCGCCGGATCGTCCATCAACGGCCCGCCCGAAGGCGCGTCGGGTTGCCCCGCCATGACCAAGGCGTTCCATCGGTCGACCAGCTGTTCGTAAGACAAGGGGTCAAGGGCCACGTCATAGACGCGACCGATTAGGTCATCGACATCGCCCAAAGGCGCGGCGGACCCTGGTTCCCTGCTGTGATCCCTCATGGTTCCCTTGGCATGAGACTGGCGCAGCTTACCGCAGCGCCGCGTCAACGCAAAGGAAACAAAGGGTTTCCGTCAAAGACCCAATTTCGCCTGGACGATTTCGTTCACCGCCTTGGGGTTGGCCTTGCCGCCGGTGGCCTTCATGACCTGGCCCACGAACCAGCCCGCCAGCTTGGGGTTTTCCTTGGCCTTTTCGACCTGCGCGGGGTTGTCGGCAATAATCTGGTCCACCGCGGCCTCGATCGCGCCGGTGTCGGTGACCTGCTTCATGCCGCGCTCTTCGACGATCTGCGCGGGGTCGCCGCCTTCGGTATAGACGATTTCGAACAGGTCCTTGGCGATCTTGCCGCTGATATCGCCCTTGGCGATCAGATCGATGATGCCGCCCAGCTGCGCGGGCGAAACCGGGCTTTCCGAGATGTCACGGTCGTCCTTTTTCAGACGGCCGAACAGCTCGTTGATGACCCAGTTCGCGGCCATCTTGCCATCGCGCCCCTCGGCCACGGCCTCGAAGTAATCGGCATTGGCGACCTCGGCGGTCAGCACCGAGGCGTCGTATTCCGACAGGCCCATTTCCGTGACGAAGCGCGCTTTCTTCTCGTCGGGCAGCTCGGGGAGGCTGGCGGCGATGTCGTCGACCCAGGCCTGTTCGATTTCCAGCGGCAGCAGGTCGGGATCGGGGAAATAGCGGTAATCATGCGCCTCTTCCTTCGAGCGCATTGACCGGGTTTCGTTCTTGTCGGGGTCATACAGGCGGGTTTCCTGCACCACCTCGCCGCCCGCCTCGACAATCGCGATCTGGCGGCGCGCCTCGTATTCGATGGCGGCCTGGATAAAGCGCATCGAGTTCATGTTCTTGATCTCGCAGCGCGTGCCCAGATGGCTGAAATCCTGGGTTTCCTGGTATTTCTCGTAATCGCCGGGCCGGCAGATCGACACGTTCACGTCGGCGCGCAGGTTGCCGTTCTGCATGTTGCCGTCGCAGGTGCCCAGGTAGCGCAGGATCTGGCGCAGCTTGGTGACATAAGCCGCTGCCTCTTCGGGGCCGCGGATGTCGGGGCGGCTGACGATTTCCATCAGCGCCACGCCGGTGCGGTTCAGATCGACGAAGGACATGTTCGGATCCATGTCATGGATCGACTTGCCTGCATCCTGCTCCAGGTGGATCCGCTCGATCCGCACCTTGCGTGCCACGCCCGGGCCCATGTCGACCAGGATTTCGCCCTCGCCCACGATGGGGTGATACAGCTGGCTGATCTGGTAGCCCTGCGGCAGGTCGGGGTAGAAATAGTTTTTCCGGTCAAAGGCGCTGAACAGGTTAATCTCGGCCTTCAGGCCCAGCCCGGTGCGCACCGCCTGCGCCACGCAGAATTCGTTTATCACCGGCAACATGCCCGGCATGGCCGCATCGACGAAAGCGACGTTCGAATTGGGCTCGGCGCCGAAGCGGGTCGAGGCACCGGAAAACAGCTTGGCGTTCGAGGCGACCTGGGCATGCACCTCCATCCCGATCACCAGTTCCCAATCGTGCTTGGCCCCGGCGATCACCT
>JAASTF010000411.1 GCA_021767525.1 Paracoccaceae bacterium | reverse complement strand
TGCCCTTGTTGGCCAGTTCGCCCTCGGCCACGGTGTCCAGCAGCCCCTCGCCTGCCATGATCTTGACCATGTAATCGCCGGGCACGGCCACGTCATAGGTGCCGATGGCCCCGGCCTTGAGCGCGGCCAGCAGCGCCTCGTTGCTGTCATAGGTGTCCATGACCACCTCGACATCGTATTCCTCGCTGAATTTATCCAGCAAGTCCTGCGGGATGTATTCGAACCAGTGATAGATCACCAGCTTGCCCTCGGCCGTGGCGGTCGTGGCCAGCAACAGCGCGGCGGCGGTTGTCGACATCAGCTTTTTCATCTTTCTTCCCTCTCTGTTGATCACTTGGTTGGGTCCCGGCGGCTGATCGCCCAGGACAATGCCACCATCACCACCGACACCGCCAACAGCATCGACGAGATGGCCATGATATTGGGCTTGATGCCCTGTTTGACCGCGCCGAAAATCGCGGTGGGCAGGGTTTCGACCCCGGCCCCTTTGACGAAATTGGTGATGATGAAATCATCCAGCGAAACGATAAAGGCCAGCAAAAAGCCCGAGACGATCCCCGGCGCCATCAGCGGCAGCAGGATATGCCGGAACGCCTGCGCGCGGGTAGCATAGAGGTCTTGCGCGGCCTGTTCGTAACTGGCCCCGATCCCCTGCATCCGGGCCGAAATGGGCAGGTAGGCAAAGGGGATGCAGAACGCGATATGCGCCAGCAGGATCGTCAGGAACCCCCGGTCGAACCCGATGGCATTGAAAAAGATCAGCGTGGCCACCGCCGTCACGATCTCTGGCACCATCAGCGGGAGCGAGATCAGCCCCAGCGACGGCAACCGCAATCGGAACCGCCCGCCCCGGATGATCGCCGTGGCCGACAGTGTGGCGATGGTGGTGGCAACGCTGGCCGCCACCAGCGCGATGACAAAGGAATTGCGCGCCGCCAGCTTGAACTTTTCGCTTTCGGGGCCGGTGAACACGTCGGCATACCAGCGCAGGCTGACGCCCTCCCAATTGGTGATCGAGGCCGAGGCGTTGAAGCTGTAGACCGTGACCACCACCAGCGGCGCATAAAGCACGAACAGACAAAACAGCGTCATCGCGCGAAAGCCGGGATAGACCCGCAGGTTATACCGCCGCATCGCCATCAGCGCGCCCCCTCGCGCGCCTGCGCGCGGGCAAAGACCAGCAGCAGGATCAGCACCATCGTCAGCAGGATCATCGACGCCGCCGCCCCAAAGGGCCAGTTGCCGGCGTTGCCCTTGAACTGCTCTTCGATCAGCGAGCCGATCATGAATGTCTTGGCCCCGCCCAGCAGGTCGGGCGCCAGGAACGAGCCCAGCGAGGGCACGAACACCAGGATGCAGCCCGCGATGATCCCCGGCTTGACCGCCGGGATCAGGATGTGCCGCAGGATCACCCAGCGCGGCGCGTATAGATCCGCGGCCGCCTCGGACAGCGCAAAGTTATATCGTTCCACGGCGGCATAGATCGGCAGCACCATGAAGGGCAGGTAGGAATAGAACAGCCCCAACTGCACGGCGAGATTGGTGTTGATGATCGACAGTGGCTCGGAAATCACGCCAAAGCCCAACAGCGCCTCGTTCATCGGGCCGTTGTCGCGCAGCAGGAACTTCATCGACACGGTGCGGATCAGCAGGTTCACCCAATAGGGAATGGTCACCAGGAACACCCAGATCGCGCGCTGCCGTTCGGGCCGCGTGGCGATGAAATAGGCGGTCGGAAAGCCGATCACCAGGCTAAGAAGCGTGGCCGCCCCCGCCTGCCAGATCGAGCGCCAGAAGATCTGGATATAGGTCCATTCGATGCTGCACGGCTCGTCCCCGAAAAGGCCGCGATTGCAAAAGAACTGGTCATAGGCGGCAAAGGAAAACTCCCATATCACGCCGCCGCGGAACTCTTTGGTCAGGAAGGAATAGACCAGCATCAGGCTGACCGGGGCCAGAACCAGGATCGACAGCGTGACCCAGGCCGGCAGCAGCAGCCAGCCGCGCGCCGGGGCGTAGGTGTCGCCCGTGCTGCCGCCCGATGCCGCGCCGCCCGCCATCAGTCCACCAAAAGGCGCCCGGCGCCCTCTTCCATCTGTACCGCCACCCGCACGCCCGGATCGAACAGCGACTGTGCCCCCTTGGCCGAATTCGCCGTGCGCACCGTCAGGTTCGGCCCGCCCGGCAGATCGACCAGCGTGGTGATATCGGTGCCGGCAAAGATGTTTTCGCGCACGATGCCCGTAAGCCCGCCCTGCGCTTCGGGCACCAGCGTCAACCGCTCGGGCCGGATCGAGATATGCAGCCGCGCATCCGCCGTCGCGCCCTCGACCGCGTCACAGGTGATGGTGTGCCCCCCTTCCATCCGGCAAAGGGCCTTGGCGCCCTCGGCACGCTCGACCGTGACGGGCAGAAGATTGGTTTCGCCAATGAAATCGGCCACGAACATGTTGCGGGGGCGTTCATAGATATCGCGCGCATCGCCCAGCTGCTGCAACTCGCCCGCCGACATCACGGCGATGCGGTCGGACATGGTCAGCGCCTCTTCCTGGTCGTGGGTGACGAAGATGAAGGTGATGCCGGTGTCGCGTTGCAGGTGTTTCAGCTCGATCTGCATGGCCTT
>JAASTF010000410.1 GCA_021767525.1 Paracoccaceae bacterium | reverse complement strand
GCCGGTGTCGGTGGGGGTCCAGACGGTCATGCGAAATCCCTTTTCTTAACGTGTTATGTATATTAATAGCGCCTATAAATATGTAAAGAGGATTCCCGATGCGCCTCGCCACCCTTGTCACCAACACCGACGACAGCGATTTCGCCCATGCCCGCGACATGGACGATGTGAAGTTCGCCAAGCTGATCCACCTGGTGCGGCCCGATTGGCGTGTTGACGCCTTCAACGTGACCAAGGGCGATTTTCCTGATGAACTTTCTGCTTATGACGGGGTGATGATCACCGGCAGTCCCGCCTCGGTGCATGACAGCGATGGCTGGGTTGCCCGTCTGGAAGAGTTGATCCGCCAGATGGTGGGCCAAGGGATGCCGGTCTTCGGTGCGTGTTTCGGGCATCAGGCGATTGCCAAGGCGCTGGGCGGCACGGTCGGCTATAATCCGGGCGGATGGGAGATGGGCCTGGTGGAAACCAGCGTCGTGGATCGCGCCCCTTGGATGGCTGACGCGCCGGCGACGATGAGCCTCTATGCCGCGCACAAGGAGCAGGTGCTGGAGCCGCCCGCAGGCGTGCGCATCCTGACCGAAACACCCGGCTGCCCGGTGGGTGGGTTCGCCATCGGCGGGCATGTCTTCACCACGCAATACCACCCGGAGATCGAGCCAGATTTCATGGCGGATCTGCTGGAGTATCTGGCCGATGATCTGCCCAAAGACGTGGTGGCACAGGGCAAGGCGTCTCTGGCTAAGCTGCCGGATCAAAAGGATTTTGCCAAAACCATCGCCCGGTTTTTCGAGCAGGCCCGCTAACCCAGTGCGGCCAGCAGATCCATCGCGGTGACGTGGTCGAACTGCACGTGCCGCGCCATTGCGGCCTCGGCCCCGGCGGCATCGCGGTTCAGGATCAGCGTGGTGATCTCGCGGTGCTCGGCCGCGCTTTCGGCGATGACGCCCTTGTAGTGATAGCGCGCGCGGTAATAGGCCATCAGCTTGCGCGCATTGATCTTTATCATGTCCAGCAAAAAGGGGTTTCCCGCCGCCTCGGCCACCCGGGCGTGAAAGGCCATGTTCAGCTGGTAATAGCGGTCGGGATCGCGATCGCCCAGCGTGGCGGCGTGGTCTTCGCAAGACTTCGTCACCTGCTCCAGCTTGGCGGCAAAACTTGGGGAAAGGCGCCGCGCGGCGAGACCCGCGGCCTGGCCTTCCAGCTTGGCATGAACCTCGAGTATGGCAAGGAACTCTTCGAGCGTGGGTTTGAACACCATGGCGCCCTTGCGCGGCATCCGTTTGATCAACCCGGCGGTTTCCAGGCGGATCATCGCCTCGCGCATCGGCGTGCGCGAGACGCCGGTTTCCGCGATCAGGGCGGGCTCATCCACCAGGTCGCCGGGGTTCAGCTTGCCCGCTTCGATCCGGTCGAAAATCGTGCTGATGATGGTGTCGGTCTGGTTCGGCATGACGGAAAACTGGCCCCAAATCGCGGGTTTGTAAAGCTGTATGTATATTTATAAAGCGATTAAATATGCATGACCTGTGCGGTTTCGGTGCGAAATCGCGCGGTTTTTTCCAACCGCGAAAAGCACATTTCAGCCGCAGCGAAACGCCCGCGATACCAGTCCAAGACCGGGCACCGCGTGTTGCCTGTGCAACGCCCCGCACCGCCCAAAACCGTTAACCTTTCGGCCGCTGGGCCGGGCGCGCCTACCCGCGATCCTTCCACAGCTTGACGGTCTGCCGCGCGGCCTGGGCCAGCATCACAACGTCGATCCCCACGGCCAGGAACTGCGCCCCCCAATCGGCGTATTGCTGCGCGGTCGCGTCGCCCACCGCCAGGATGCCCGCCGCCTTGTCGCTGGCGGCGATCCGCCCCAATGCGTCGCGGATCGTGTCGGCCACCTGCGGCTCGGCCGAGTTGCCCGGAAAGCCCATATCGGCGGCCAGGTCGGCGGGGCCGATGAACACGCCATCGACGCCCTCGACCGCCAGAATGTCGTCCAGCGCCTCGATCCCGGCGCGGGTTTCGACCTGCACCAGCAGGCACATCTGGTCATTCGCGGTGGCGACGTAATCGGAGATGCCCGAAAACTGCGAGGCGCGGGCCAGCGCCGCCCCCGCCCCGCGGATGCCCTCGGGCGGATAGCGCATGGCGCGCACCAGGTCGGTCGCCTCTTGCGCGGATTCCACCAGCGGGATCAGCAGCGTTTGCGCGCCCGCGTCCAGCACCTGCTTGATCGCCCAGGCCTCGCCCATCGGCAGACGCACCACCGGCGCGCTGTCCGAGCCTTTTAGCGCCATCAACTGTCCCATGATGGATTTCAGATCGTTCGGCGCATGCTCGCCATCGATCAGAACCCAGTCGAACCCGGCGGTGCCCAGCACCTCGGTCGCATAGGGGTCGGCGAACCCGGCCCAGCAGCCGATCACGCGCTCGCCATTCTGAAGGCGCTGTTTGAAGTGGTTGGTCGGTGCGGGCATGGCTTATCCTTTCACAATCTGGTCGGCGATTTCGGTGATCACGTCATAGGCGGTGTCGATATCATCGGCGGTGCAGTCGAACTGCCCGGCCTGAAAGCGGATGACAAAGGTGCCATCGACGCGGGTTTGCGTCAGGTAGATGCGGCCATCGT
>JAASTF010000409.1 GCA_021767525.1 Paracoccaceae bacterium | reverse complement strand
GAGGCGCGCGAGATCGCGTCGCTGTCGGCCGAGGATCAGCGCGCAATCCTGGCGGGCGAGGGCTGGGGCCTGGCGCTGCCGGCCGAGCTGAATGGCTACCCCGGCCCGCTGCACGTGCTGGAGCTGGCCGACGCGCTGGACCTGACCGATGCGCAACGCGGCGAGGTGCAGGCCATCTATGACGCGATGAAGGCCGATGCCCAGGAGGCGGGTCGTGCCTATGTCGAGGCCGAGGCGATGGTCAGCCACATGTTCGCCGCCGGGCACGCCAATCCGCAGCGGCTGGAGATGATGTTGCAGCAGTCCGCCGCCGCGTTGGCGGAATTGCGCGCCGTGCATCTGGCCGCGCATCTGGCGGTGACGCCGATGCTGAGCGAGGCACAGAAAGAGATTTACGCGCAGATGCGCGGGTATGACGGGGGGCATGGCGGCGCTGACCACAGCGGCCATGCCCACCACTGACAAGGAGGCCCTGAGATGACCAAGTATGATGCCGAATGGGTGCGCCGCGAAGAGGCCAAGCGCAAGTGGATGGCCGAGAATGGCCTGTATTCCGAGGCCGAGGAAAAGGCCAATTGCGGCGTCGGCCTTGCCGTGTCGATCGACGGGCAGCCCAGCCGCAAGGTGGTGGAAAACGGGATCAACGCGCTGAAGGCGATCTGGCACCGCGGGGCCGTGGACGCCGATGGCAAGACAGGTGACGGCGCGGGTATTCACCTGCAAATTCCGGTGGCCTTTTTCTATGATCAGATCGAACGGACAGGGCACAAGCCGCGCAAGCATGAGCTGATGGCCGTGGGCCAGGTGTTTCTGCCGCGTACCGATTTCGGCGCACAGGAAACCTGCCGGACCATCGTGGAAACCGAAGTTCTGCGCATGGGCTATTACATCTATGGCTGGCGCCATGTTCCGGTGAATATCGAGGTTCTGGGCGAAAAGGCGAACGCCACCCGCCCCGAGATCGAACAGATCCTGATCTCGAACTCGAAAGGTGTCGATGAAGAGACATTCGAGCGCGAGCTTTACGTGATCCGCCGCCGCATCGAGAAAGCGGCCGCCGCGGCCGGGATCAGCAACCTGTATCTGGCGTCGCTGTCCTGCCGGTCGATCATCTACAAGGGCATGATGCTGGCCGAGCAGGTCAGCGAGTTCTACCCCGATCTGCAGGACGAACGGTTCGTTTCGGCCTTTGCGATCTATCACCAGCGCTATTCCACCAACACCTTCCCGCAGTGGTGGCTGGCGCAGCCGTTCCGGATGCTGGCCCATAACGGCGAGATCAACACGCTGAAGGGCAATATCAACTGGATGAAAAGCCACGAAATCCGCATGGCCAGCGCCACGTTTGGCGACATGGCCGAGGATATCAAGCCGATCGTGCAGTCGGGCAGTTCGGACTCGGCCGCGTTGGATGCGGTGTTCGAGGTTCTGGTGCGCGCGGGCCGGAACGCGCCCATGGCCAAGACGATGCTGGTGCCCGAAAGCTGGTCGAAGCAGGCGGTCGAACTGCCGCAGGCCTGGATGGACATGTATTCCTATTGTAACAGCGTGATGGAGCCGTGGGACGGCCCCGCCGCGCTGGCCATGACCGATGGCCGCTGGGTCTGTGCCGGGCTTGACCGGAACGGTCTGCGCCCGATGCGGTATGTCATCACCGGCGACGGTATGCTGATTGCCGGCTCGGAGGCCGGCATGGTTCCGGTCGATGAGGCGACCGTCAAGGAGAAGGGCGCGCTGGGCCCGGGGCAGCTGCTGGCCGTGGATATGGCCGAGGGCGCGCTGTATCACGATACCGAAATCAAGGACAAACTGGCCGCCAGCCAGCCCTTCGGCGAGTGGGTCGGCAAGATCGCCGAGCTGGACGACGAGCTGGCGAAGGTCACCGAGACCGCGATTTACACCGGCGAGGCCTTGCGCCGCCGTCAGATCGCGGCCGGTTATACCATCGAAGAGCTGGAGCAGATCCTGTCGCCGATGGTCGAGGATGCCAAAGAGGTCGTGGCCAGTATGGGCGATGACACGCCCAGTGCGGTTCTGTCCAAGCAGTATCGGCCGTTGTCGCATTTCTTCCGCCAGAATTTCAGCCAGGTGACGAACCCGCCTATCGACAGCCTGCGCGAATACCGGGTGATGAGCCTGAAGACCCGGTTCGGCAACCTGAAGAACGTGTTGGATGAAAGCAGCGCCCAGACCGAGATCATCGTTCTGGACAGCCCGTTCCTGGGTAACGCGCAGTGGGAGCGCGTCAAGCAGGCGTTCAACGCCGATCTGGTGGAAATCGACTGTACATTCACCAGCGGGCCGGGTGCCCTGCAAAAAGGGCTGGAGCGGATCCGGGCCGAGGCCGAGGACGCCGTGCGCAGCGGCGCGGGCCATCTGGTTCTGACCGATCAGCACCAGGATGCGGGCAAGGTTGCCATGCCGATGATCCTGGCCACCAGCGCGGTGCACAGCCATCTGACGCGCAAGGGTCTGCGCACCTTCTGTTCGCTGAACGTGCGCTCGGCCGAGTGCATCGACCCGCATTATTTCGCCGTGCTGATCGGCTGTGGCGCGACCACGGTCAACGCCTACCTGGCCGAGGACAGCATTGCCGACCGGATCGAGCGTGGTCTGCTGGACGGCCCGCTGACCGAGGCG
>JAASTF010000408.1 GCA_021767525.1 Paracoccaceae bacterium | reverse complement strand
CGCGAGGCGCCGCTGACGGTGACGCAGCCGGTGACATTCCTGCAGCTGGTCTGGGCCGTGGCCGTGGGCGCGCTGTTTTTCGACGAGGCGGTGGACCCCTGGGTGATCGCCGGGGGGCTGGTTATCATCGGCTCGGTCAGCTTCATCACCTGGCGCGAGGCGGTGCTGAAGCGCCGCGCGGTCACTCCGCCAGCGCCTGCCACCAAGATGTGACCCGGGCGGTGGCCTGATCCAAATGAGCGCTTCCGCGCGCTTTCATGCAGCCAGCGGCGAGGCGACGCTTTGAGCGGGCGGGCGCGCGGTTTGGTGGGGACAGGATTTTCTGCCGAGAGGCGATTGAGGGACAAGTCTGCCCTCAATGCGCCAGTGCAAGTGTGATTTGAGTCGCGCCGCCCTCAAGGACAAGCCGCGCGTGCCGCGCGGTGGCCTGGCGGCCATCCTTGACCGCGGCGCGACTCAGGCGGTGCGGGGATCGAGCAGTTTTTCCATCACCCGCGCGCGGCTGATCTGGCCCACCAGCGCGCCGTCGCGGGTGACGCCGACCGGATCGCAGGCATGGGCCGCGCGCAGCACATCCTGGATCGGCGCGTCATCGGGCAGGGTGATGTCCGGGTCGCCGTCTTGTGCAGGCTCCATCAGGTCGCGCGCGCAGAGCACGCCCAGCGGGTTCATATGCGCCACGAAGTCGGCAACGTAGTCGCTGCCGGGGGTGGTGAAAATCTCTTGCGGAGTGCCGCATTGCACGATGCGCCCGCCCTCCATTATGGCGATGCGGTTGCCGATCTTGAACGCCTCGTCCAGGTCGTGGCTGACGAAGATCAGCGTGCGGCGGCGTTTCTTTTGCAGATCCAGCAATTCGTCCTGCAGCCGCGTTCGGATCAGCGGGTCGAGGGCCGAGAACGGCTCGTCCATCAGAAGGATCGGCGCGCGGGTGGCGAAGGCGCGGGCAAGGCCGACGCGCTGCTGCATCCCGCCCGACAGCTCACCCACCTTGCGCTCGGCCCACTCGGACAGGCCCACCAGTGCCAGCTCCTCGTCGATGCGCTGGCGGCGCTCGGCCCGGTCCATGCCCGCAAGTTCCAGCCCCAGTCCCACATTTTCGCGCACGCTGCGCCAGGGCAGCAGGCCGAATTGCTGGAATACCATCGACACGGTGCGCTGGCGCAGGCGGCGCAGGGTGGCGGCATTGGCTTTGGTCACGTTGACCGTGCCCTCGTCGGTGGCGATCTCGACATGGCCGCGCGCCACCGGGTTCAGCGCGTTGACCGCGCGCAACAGCGTGGATTTGCCCGAGCCCGAGAGGCCCATCAGCACAAGGATCTCGCCCTCGGCCACGTCGAGGCTGCAATCATGCACGCCCAGCACCTGGCCGGTCGCGCGTTGCACCTCTTCGCGGCTTTGGCCCTGATCCATCAGCGGCAGGGCGCTGCCGGGTTTGTCGCCGAAGACGATCGAGACATTCTGGAACGAAACGGCACTCATTTGCGGTCGACCCTCAGTAGCCGGTCCAGCAGGATCGCCAGAACCACGATGACGAAGCCGGATTCGAACCCCAGCGAGGTGTTGACCTGGTTCAGCGCCCGTACCACCGGCACGCCCAGCCCGTCGGCGCCCACAAGTGCGGCGATCACCACCATGCTGAGCGACAGCATAATGGTCTGGTTCAGCCCGGCCATGATCTGCGGCAGGGCGTAGGGCAATTCGACCTTCCACAGCGTCTGGCGCGGGGTCGCGCCAAAGGCCTGGGCCGCTTCGAGCAGCGGTTTGGGCGTGGCGGTGATGCCCAGATGGGTCAGGCGGATGGGCGCGGGCAGCACGAAGATCACCGTGGCGATCAGCCCCGGCACCATGCCGATGCCGAAAAAGACAATGGCCGGGATCAGGTAGACGAAGGCGGGCAGGGTCTGCATCAGGTCCAGCACGGGCCGCATCGCCGCGTAAAGGCGGGGGCGATGGGCGGCGGCGATGCCGATGGGCACGCCCAGCCCCATGCAGACCACGCAGGCCGACAGAACCAGTGTCAGGCTTTCGGTCGTTTCTTCCCAATAGCCCTGGTTGATGATGAAGATGAACCCCAGCACCGTCATGGCCGGGATCGTCCAGCGCCTGTGCGCGGCATAGGCCAGCCCCGCGATGACGGCGATCACGATCAACGGGTGCGGCGTTTGCAGCACCCACAGGATCGCGTCGATCAGCGCCTCGAGCGTGTCGGACAGCGCATCGAAGGCGAAGGTGAAATTCCGTTGCAGCCAGTCAAAGACCGCCGCCGCCCAGTCGCCCAACGGGATCTTGATATCGGTCAGCCAGTCGGTGAAGGCATCGCTGTCGAAGAGGTTTCCGGCCATGTATTGCCGCGCTCCGGGTCAGGGGCGGCGCCGGGGCCGGCGCCGCCGCAGGGCATCAGAGGCCGAGGGCCGATTTGACGGCGGCCATCGCGTCACCGCCGTCTTGCGTCGTCACGCCGTCCAGCCAGCCATCCAGAACGCCCGGGTTGGCGGCCAGCCAGGCGCTGGCAGCGTCTGCCGGGTCTTCGCCGTCATCCAGGATGGCGCCCATGATCTCGTTCTCCATCGCCAGCGAAAATTCCAGGTTCTGCAACAGCTTGCCGACGTTGGGGCATTCCTCGACATACCCCGCGCGGG
>JAASTF010000407.1 GCA_021767525.1 Paracoccaceae bacterium | reverse complement strand
TATTTCGAGGGCGAGCGCGGCCACCAGTTCCGCATCCTGCGCGCGGTCAAGAACCGCTTTGGCCCGGCCGATGAAATCGGCGTGTTCGAGATGACGGGCCGCGGGTTGGCCGAGGTGGCGAACCCCTCGGCCCTGTTCCTGTCGGAACGGGGCGAACCCAGCCCCGGCTCGGTCGTCTTCGCGGGGATCGAGGGCACGCGCCCCGTGCTGGTGGAATTCCAGGCCCTGGTCGCGCCCAGCCCGCACAGCCAGCCCCGGCGCACGGTCGTCGGCTGGGATGGCGGGCGTCTGGCGATGATCCTGGCCGTGCTCGAGGCGCGCTGTGGCATCCCCTTTGCCGGGCTTGATGTTTACCTCAACGTCGCGGGCGGGCTGAAGGTGGGTGAACCCGCCGCCGACCTGGCCGTGGCCGCCGCGCTGCTTTCCGCGCGCGAGGATGCGGCGCTGCCGGCGGAAACGGTGGTTTTCGGCGAAATCAGCCTGTCGGGGGCGCTGCGCCCGGTCGGTCAGGCCGAAAACAGGTTGAAAGAAGCCCGAAAACTTGGTTTCAACTCGGCAATCGTTCCGGCAGGTGGGAAACTGACGGGCGACGGTGGCCTGAAACTGACAAAGATGAAGGACCTGGCCACCTTCGTTGGGGACGTGTTCGGCGCGGGATAGCGCGCGGCAGGCAGGGAGTGGGCATGGAAGGCTTCACCATCATCGACGGCGTCGTGGCGCTGGTTATCGTTGTCTCGGCGCTTCTGGCCTATGCGCGCGGCTTTGTCCGCGAGGCGCTGGCCATCGCCGGCTGGATCGTGGCTGGCATCCTGGCCTTTGTCTTTGCGCCGCAGGTGCAACCGCTGGTCAAGGAAATCCCGGTCGTGGGCGCCATGCTGGCCGACAGCTGCGAATTGTCGATCATCGCCGCCTTCGCCGCGGTTTTCGCCGTGGCACTGGTGATTGCCTCGCTGTTCACCCCGCTTTTCTCGTCGCTGGTGCAACGCTCGGCCCTGGGTGGGGTCGACCAGGGGATCGGGTTCCTGTTCGGGGTGCTGCGCGGCATCCTTTTGGTGGCCGTGGCCTATTTCGTCTACGAAACGGTCATCACCAGCCAGGACATCGCGATGATCGACGATTCCCGCTCGGCCCGCGTGTTCAGCCGCATGACCGACAGCATCGAGGGCCAGAACCCCGAGGCGGCGCTGGGATGGGTCACGGCGCAATACGAACAATTGGTGGGCGTTTGCGAGGCACCGGCGGCCGAATAACCCTTGCGCCGCGGCCTGTTCGAAAACCGGCATGGCAGGCGGTCGCATATCTGTTTATGATCCTTTCGTGACACGCGCGCCACAAGCCCTTATGTGTGGCGCGTAAGCAGGCCACAAGGATTCGGAGCTGCCCCTTGTCCAAGCACATGCCCCCCGCCCATCCGTTCGATGACGACAAACTGCACGAGGAATGTGGCGTGTTCGGCGTCACCGGCGTTGCCGATGCCGCCAATTTCGTGGCCCTTGGCCTGCACGCGCTGCAACATCGCGGGCAAGAGGCCGGCGGCATCGTCAGCTATGACCCCGAAAGCGGGTTCAACAGCGCCCGCCGCTTTGGCTATGTGCGCGACAACTTCACCAAGCAATCGCTTATGGAAACCCTGCCCGGCGCGCTGGCGATCGGGCATGTGCGCTATTCCACCGCCGGGTCCAAGGGCGCGACGCAAATCCGCGACGTGCAGCCCTTTTTCGGGGAATTCAGCATGGGCGGCGCGGCGATTGCCCATAACGGCAACATCACCAATGCCGACGCCCTGCGCCGCGAGCTGATCGAGCGCGGCTCGATCTTTCAATCGTCGTCAGACAGCGAATGCATCATCCACCTGATGGCGCGCTCGCTACAGCGCAAGGTGCCCGAGCGGATGATGGACGCGCTGCGCCGGGTCGAAGGCGCGTTTTCCGTCGTGGCCATGACGCGCACCAAGCTGATTGGCGTGCGCGACCCGCTCGGCGTGCGTCCGCTGGTGATCGGCAAGCTGGGCGATGACGGCTGGGTGCTGTCGTCGGAAACCTGTGCGCTGGACATCATCGGGGCCGAGTTCGTCCGCGATGTCGAGCCGGGCGAGATGGTGGTGATCGAGGATGGCAAGCTTAGCAGCCTGCACCCTTTCATGCCCGCGACCCCGCGCTTTTGCATCTTTGAACATGTCTATTTCTCGCGCCCCGATTCGATCATCGGCGGCCGCTCGGTTTATGAAACGCGCCGCCAGATCGGCGTGGAATTGGCGCGCGAAGCGCCGGTCGAGGCCGACCTGGTCTGCCCCGTTCCCGACAGCGGCACGCCCGCGGCCATCGGTTTCGCCCATGAAAGCGGCATCCCCTACGGCATGGGCATCGTGCGCAACCAGTACATGGGCCGCACCTTCATCGAGCCAACCGAGCAGATCCGCAACATGGGTGTGCGCCTGAAGCTGAACGTCAACCGCGCCCTGATCGAGGGCAAGCGCGTGATCCTGGTGGATGACAGCGTCGTGCGCGGCACGACCAGCCGCAAGATCAAGGAAATGATCCTGGATGCCGGCGCGGCCGAGGTGCATTTCCGCATCGCGTCGCCCCCCACCGCCTGGCCCTGTTTCTACGGCGTCGACACGCCGCAGCGCGAAAAGCTGCTGGC